>NZ_RAWF01000043.1:0-43447 GCF_003612075.1 Corallococcus sp. CA041A | reverse complement strand
CCTCCAGGCGTCGCGAGCGACCTCCAGGGTCACGGCCTGGAAGCGAACGGAGGCGCCCGGACGACGGGCCCCCAGGCGGCCCCAGTCCGAGCGGATGACGGCGGCGATGAGGGGGTAGCCCCCGGTGGTGGGGTGGTCCGGGCCCATCACGATGGGCGTGCCGGAGAGGGTGACCTGGATGGCGCCGCGCACCATGGGGCGGCAAGTGCCCCCGCCCTCGTCTCCGTGGGGCACGGGAGGTCCGTCCATTCGCTGGCCCACGCGGTCGCTGGAGGGCGACACGGTGAAGGTGCTGCCCAGGAGCAGCGCGACGGCTGCGTCGCTGAAGCGGGACGCATCCGGGCCCAGGAGTACGCGCAACGGGGCGGCGGGGTCCAGGGCCTCCGTGAGACGTGACAGGTCGGCTTCGGACGGAGCGGGAACCGGCGTGGCGGGAGGTCCCAGCGGGAGCCGGTCGCCGGTGCGCAGGGGACGGCCTTCCCATCCGCCCAGGCGGGCCACCCACAGCGTGCCCTGGCCGCCAAGGACTTCGGGCACGGCGAGCGCGCCGTCCACGGCCACGTAGCGCACGGCGTGCTGGGTGGGCGCGGGCACGGTGAGCGTGGCTCCGTCCGCGAGGACGCTGGGGGCTTCGCCATCCACGGACACGCGCACGTCGCGGCCCCGGGCGCGCAGCTCCAGCCTGCCGAAGGCTTCCAGAGCTGCGGCTCCAGGTGCATTGCCCACCGCGCGGTTCGCCGCGACGAGCAGCTCCGGCACCCATGCGCCGCCGGGCGGCACGCCGTGATGCATGACGCCGGGCCGTCCACCGTCCTGCACGGTGGCGGGGGCGCCCAGGCCGACGATTTCGATACAGGCGCTCATGCCTCTTCACTCCGCGCGGTCATGCCCAGGCCCTGGGACACGGATGCTGTTCCCGTGGATGAGAAGGCGAGAGCCCGTGGCGGCTCCCCGGTGGCGGCAGACCGCACGAACCTGTCCGACAGTCGGACAAGTTTTGAAGCCCGCGGCTCCGCCTCGGATGAGGGGACCTCCTCCGACCGGACAGCGGAAACCTGTCCGACAGTCGGACAGGTTTGGGGCCGTGTCGGGCGGAACGTCGTCATGTATCCACCTGCTCGAAGCGCACGCGGGCCCCCAACTGGAGTTCCGTGCCTCGCTTGGGGTCGAACGCGGTGAAGTCCAGCGCGGTGCCCACGAGGTTCCAGCCTCCAGGCGACGCGAACGGATACACGCCCGTGCGCTTCCCGGCGATGCCCACCGCGAGCGCTGGCACCCGCGTGCGCGGCACCGGCAGGCGGGGACACGCGATGCTCGGATCCACGTCCCCCAGGTACGCGAAGCCCGGGAGGAAGCCCACGCAGCGCACCCTGTACTCGCGTGCCGTGTGCCGCCGCACCACTTCCTCCACGGACAGGCCCGCGTGCGCGGCCACCTTCGCCAGGTCCTCGCCGTCGTAGCGCACGGGAATGCGGATGAGCGGATGCTCCACGTGCGTGACCGGTGCCACGCGCAGCCGCATCAGCACGAGCGCCGGGGACTCAGGCGGTGTCTCCGGGTCGAAGTACACGCAGGCGTGGGACTCGGTGATGACCGCGTCCCGCACGCCCGGCAGCGCGGACAGGGCTGCGCGCGCCAGGCCCCGGTCCACCGACTCCGGCAGCACCAGCCGCAGCGCGCTGTCTCCCAATGGCTCCGGCGGCTGCTCCAGCGCGTCCAGCATCGCGCGCACCTCGCGGGCCAGCACCACCGCGCCCGGCGTGTCGCCGTGCACGCACAGCGTGTCCACCGTGCCACCCGTGGCCAGCCGCACCGTGTTCTCGCGCGCCTGCCCCACGTCCGTCAGCACCGCGCCGGGCTGGCCTCGCGGAATCAATGAACCGTCCGGCAACGTGCCCCGATCCGCGAAGCCCTCTCTCGCATACCCGAGCCCCGCCGCCCGCGCCGCGTCCCTCAACGCTCCAGTGCCGGGCCCCACGAACGTGACGTCCGTCCCCAGCGCCTCCACCACGCCGTCCACCACCGCGCGCGCCAGCTCCGGGGACTTGTTGGCCGCGTGGTACAGCGCTCCATGCGGCTTCGCATGCCGCACCAGCACGCCGCGCTCGCGAGCCAGCGTGGCCAGCTGTCCGCACTGCACCGCCACCTGCGCGCGCAGCACCTCCGGTGCCACGTCCAGCGCCTTGCGCCCGAAGTTCTCGCGGTCCGCGTAGGACGGATGCGCGCCCGCCAGCGTGCCGTGGCGCTCGCACAGCTCCAGCGCCCGACGCATGGACGCCGCATCCCCCGCGTGGCCTCCGCAGGCGATGTTCGCCAGGTGCGCGAGCGCGTAGAGCTGTTCGTCCTCCCCGGGCAGCTCCCCCAGGTCGATGTTGAGCAGGCACCGCGTCATGGGCTCACGCTACGCGAGCCCCCCACCTCAGCGGTAGGTGATGAGCGCGCGGTGTTCGCCCTCGAAGTGTCCGTGCTCGTTGAGGGTGGACAGATACCGGCCCCGCTCACTGTAGATGACCTTCGTGATTCCACAGTTCGCCAGCGTCCAGTTCGTCCGGAACGCGTGCTCGTCCGGGATGCCCAGCAGGTCCTGGCTGATGGCCGTGATGGGTCCGCCGGAAGTGAACACCAGCGCCGTCCTGGAGGGCCCCAGCGAGGCCAACAGCGCCGCCAGCGCCTCCAGGCATCGCGCCTTGAACGCGCTCCACGACTCCCGGTACTCGCTGTCGTGTCCGCCCGCGACCCAGCGCCCCACGGCCTGGGTGAACAGGTCCTGGTACGCGCGGCGCGGGTCCTTCATCGCGGCCAGCTCCTCGCGCAGCACGGCGAAGTCCGCGTAGCGCGGCGTGTGCCGGTGCACGACCTCCTCGTGGTCGAACTCGTTGAACCCTGGCGTCCGCACGGGCTCCACCGGCTGGCCCAGCGCCTGGAGACACGCGTCCGCCGTCTCGCGGTGGCGCAGCATGGTGCCCGTCACCACGGCGTCCACCTTGGGCAGCCGCGTGCGCAGCGCTTCGCCCAGGACGCGCGCCTGCTGCACGCCCACGTCCGACAGCTTGTCGTAGTCCTTCGCGCCGAAGGACGCCTGACCGTGGCGGATGAGGTAGAGCGCGCCCATCTCAGCCCCCCGCCTTCTTGATGAGCTGCCGGCAGCGGTAGGCCAGGTAGTTGACGATGAGCCAGTAGTTCTTGAACGCCGGGTTGCGCGTCTGCTTGTGGTGGTAGCGGTAGTAGATCTGCTGCGCGATGACCGCGAGCCGGAACACGCCGTAGACCTCGTAGAAGGTCCAGTTGGCGGGCTTGAGGCCTGTGCGCTCCAGGTAGTACGCCACCACCTCCTCGCGCGTGAGCATGCCGGGCAGGTCCGTGGGCTGCCTTCGCGTCATGCGCAGGAAGGCGTCGTCATCCGCCTGGACCCAGTAGGCCAGCGTGTTCCCCAGGTCCATCAGCGGGTCGCCCAGCGTGGCCATCTCCCAGTCCAGCACCCCGATGACCTGCGTGGGGTCCTCCGGCTTGAGCACCACGTTGTCGAAGCGCCAGTCGTTGTGGATGACGCACGTCTTGATGTCCGGCGGCACGTGCGCGGCCAGCCACTCGCGCGTGTGCTTCATGCGGGGCACGTTCCAGGTGCGCGCCTTCTCGTAGCGGTCGGACCAGCCGGAAATCTGCCGCTGCGGATAGCCCGGCCCCTTGCCCAGCGACTGGAGGCCCACCGCCTGCGCGTCCACGCCGTGCAGCGCGATGAGCTGATCCACCACGTTGAGGCACAGCTGGCGCGTGCGGGCCTTGTCCAGGTCCAGCCCCTTGGGCAGGTGCTTGCGCGGGATGAGACCGGGGATGCGGTCCATCACGTAGAACTCCGCGCCCAGCACGGCCGGGTCCTGGCACAGCCCCACCATGGTGGGCACCACCGGGTACACGGGCTTGAGCGCCTGCTGCACCGTGTACTCGCGCGACATGTCGTGCGCGGACTTCGCCTTGGTGCCCGAGGGCGGCCTGCGCAGGATGAGGTCGCGGTTCTCGTACTTGAGCCGGTAGGTCCAGTTGGAGGCGCCGCCCGTGTACTGCGTCACCTCCGGCGTGCCCTGGAGCGAGGGCACCTGGGCCTTCAGCCACGCGTCCACCGCGGGCACGTCCAGCGCCTCGCCGGAGCGCACGGCCTTGCCCTCGTCCAGCGGGATGGAGACCGGAGCCGTCATGTTCAACCTCCCTTGCTGAAGCCGCGCTTCGCGAGCTCGATGCGGGTGATGACGCCCTTGTGCACTTCGTCCGGGCCGTCCGCGATGCGCAGGCTGCGCGCCTGGGCGAAGAAGCCCGCGAGCGGCGTGTCGCGAGACACACCCGCGCCGCCGTGCAACTGGATGGCGTCGTCCACCACCTTCTGGAGCACGTTGGGCGCCACGACCTTGATGGCCGAAATCTCCGTCATCGCGCCCATCGCGCCCACGTCATCCAGCTTCCACGCCGCGTACAGCGTGAGCAGGCGCGCCTGGTCGATGGCGATGCGCGCCTCCGCCACGCGCTCGCGGTTTCCGCCCAGGTTGATGAGCGGCTTGCCGAACGCGGTGCGGCCCATGCCCCGGTCGATCATCAACTCCAGCGCCCGCTCCGCCGCGCCGATACAGCGCATGCAGTGGTGGATGCGGCCCGGGCCCAGGCGGCCCTGCGCGATTTCAAAGCCCATGCCCGGCCCGGAGAGGAGCGCGGACACCGGCAGCCGCACGTCGTGGAAGTGCACCTCGCCGTGGCCGTGCGGGGCGTCATGGTCGCCGTACACGGGCAGCATGCGGATGATTTCGACGCCCGGCGCGTCCATGGGCACCAGGACCATGGAGTGCTGGTGGTGGCGATCCGCGCCCGCCTGCGACGTGCGGCCCATGAAGATGGCCACCTTCGCGTTGGGGTGTCCCAGGCCGCTGGACCACCACTTCTTGCCGTTGAGCACGACGTGGTCGCCGTCCACTTCGGCGGTGGCCTGCATGTTGGTGGCGTCCGACGACGCGGCGTCCGGCTCCGTCATGCAGAACACGGAGCGGATGTCGCCCGCGAGCAGCGGCTTCAACCACTGCTCCTGCTGCTCCGGCGAGCCGTAGCGCCAGAGCACCTCCATGTTGCCGGTGTCGGGGGCGCTGCAGTTGAAGACCTCCGGCGCCATGAAGCTGCGGCCCATGGCTTCCGCGAGCGGCGCGTACTCCAGCGTGCTCAGGCCCGCGCCCAGCTTCGCGTCCGGGAGGAAGAGGTTCCACAGCCCCGCGGCCTTCGCGCGGGCCTTGAGCTCCACCATCACCGGCGGCACCTTCCACTGGCGCCAATCACCGCCGGCCTCCATCGCGTGCAGGGCCTGGAGGTACTCGGCCTCCACCGGCTCGATGTGGTCAGCCATGAAGCGCTTCACGCGCTCCAGGTATTCGGTCGTCCTGGCGGAAGGCTGGAAGTCCATGCGGGGCATCCTGCGCCCCGCCGGGTTGGCGATGCCACTGAATGTTGAATGTCTGTTCTGGGGCTGGCGCTGGCCTGGCCGCTGCCTTCAGCGGCGGCGAGGGGCTGGCGCCTTGCGCGCGCGTGACGAGCGCGTTCCTCGTGGCGAGCGCGCTCCGCGACGGCCCTGGGCCTTCGGCTTGCGCGCGGGTGCGCGAGGCGGGGCGGGCTGCTCGATGCTCGCGAGCATGATCCGCCGCAGCAGCGCGTACACGGGCAGCGGGTCGAAGCTCTTGTCCAACTGGTGGTGCAGCGCGAGCCCGTCCACGCACGCCTTGATGATGACCGCGTAGTGCAGGTCCTCGGCGGTGGGGGCCGAGTCGTGACCCGTGCGCACGTGCGCCACGGTGCGGGCGATCTCCTCGTCGCCCTGGCCCAACAGCTGCGCGACGGCGGGCGTCAGCTCCCGGTTGCGCAGACCCAGCGCGAACAGCTCGTAACGCAACCGGCACGTTCCCGGCGCGTCCGTGGCCAGCTTCTCGCCCCAGGCGAAGGCCGTCTGCGCCAGCTCCTCCGCCGGAGTCTGCGCGCGCAGCCGCTCCAGCTCCGACAGGTACTGCCGGCTCGCCTCCTGGGTGACAGCCAGCAGCAGCGCGTCCTTGCTGCCGAAGTAGTAGTGCACCAGGCCCTGGTTCACCCCGGCCTCGCGAGCCACCTCCTTCACCGTGGCGGCGTCGTAGCCGCGCTCCCCCAACACTCGCTGGCCGGCGGCGATGAGGCGCGCCCGGGCGTCAGGCTCGGGCGCGGTGGGGGGAGGTGGCGTCTTGCCACGGCGGGGGGATGGCATCCCAGACCCATAGGGCACCGCATCCCACCCCCGCAAGGCCGGCGACCGCTCGTCGCCTTGACATCCCGCGTTGCCAGTCTTAGTTAGTCGTGTGACTAAGTTAGTCGTCCGGCTAAACCGAAGGAGACGGGCCATGCGAGTCGAGTCCAAGCGGTCGATGCAGTGGGTGAAGGCTGTAGCGGTGGGTGCGGCGTTGGTGTCGGTGCCGGCGATGGCCCAGGACATGGCGTCCTCGTCCACGGGGCAGGAGCAGCAGCGGCGCGGGGCGTTCCTGCTGGAGCTGCAGCCGCCCGCGCTGGACGGCTCGCTGTACGGCATCCGGGCGGAGGTCGCGCCGTCGAGGGACTCGCGGTTCGCGTTCGGCCTCCTGGGTCGCGCGGGCGGGTGGAACCGGTCGCTGGGCGCGAAGGCGCGCTTCTCCAACGTGGGTGGCGCCGACGTGAAGCTCAACTTCGGCGTGGGCATGGACAGCCGCTACACGCTGGCCTTCCTGGCGGACGGCACGGTGCGTCCGTTCGTGGGGATGACGCTGGGCCTGGAGGAGTTCGTCGCGCGCCCGGACGGCGCGACGATGCCGGACCGCAAGGACTACACGACGACGGCCTTCCTGGAGCCGACGCTGGGCGTGATGTGGCGGCCGGGCTCCGGGCGCGTGGGCCTGTCGGCGCGGGCGGGCCCGGGCTTCACCTTCACGGACGTGCGCGAGCTCCAGGTGGGCTCCAGCAACCTGGGCCTGCGCACGGTGTACCCCACGGCGTCGCTGGGTCTGCTGGTCGTCCTGTAGTGGACGGGGCTGACGGAGCGTGACGTGAGCGGTGGCTGGGTGGCTACACTCGCCACCCATGAGTGTCTCGTTCGAGTCCTACCGCGCCGAGTTCCCCGTCCTGAAGGAACAGCTCTACCTCAACCACTCCGGGGTCGCGCCCACCAGCACGCGTGCCGCCGCCGCGGTGAAGGCCTGGATGGACGACGTGGTGAATCACGGCGTCCTGAACGAGCGCGGCTGGGAGGCCCAGAGCGAGAAGGTGCGCGGGCTCGCCGCGCGCATCATCGGCGCCTCCCCGGAAGAGGTGGCCTTCGTTCGCAACACCAGCCATGGACTGGGGCTGGTGGCGGAAGGCCTGGACTGGAAGCCCGGGGACGAGGTCGCCGTCGCGACGAGCCTCGAGTACCCGTCCAACGTCTACCCGTGGCTGCACCTCAAGACCCGGGGCGTGGAGGTCCGTGAGATTCCCACCCCGAATGGCGGCGTGACGCCGGAGGCCGTGGCGTCCGTGCTCACTCCGCGCACGCGGCTGGTGGCGGTGTCGTCGGTGCAGTTCGCCACCGGCCACCGCACGGACCTGGATGCGCTGGGCGAAGTGTGTGAGCGCAACGGCGTGCTCTTGTGCGTGGACGGCATCCAGAGCGTGGGCTGCATCCCCGTGGATGTGAAGAAGAGCCGCGTGCACTTCCTCAGCGCGGACAGCCACAAGTGGATGCTGGGCATCTCCGGCATCGGTTTCCTGTACGTGGCGAAGGACGTGCTGCCTCGCGTGCGGCCCGCGCTGGTGGGCTGGCGCAGCACCACCGACGCGTGGAACTTCAACCGCTCGCACTTCGAGCTGCGCGCGGACGCGGCGAAGTTCGAGGAGGGCAGCGCCGCGTACCCCGGCATCTACGCGATGGGCGCCGCGCTGGAGTTGCTGCTGGAGGTGGGCACGGACGCCATCGGCGCGCGGATTGGCGAGCTGCTGGCCCGGCTGGACACGGGCCTGCGCAACCTGGGCTGCGACGTGGGCCCCGAGCCGAAGGACCGTGCGGGCATCCTCACCTTCCTGCCGCCGGGCGCGAACGTCCGGGCGCTCAGCGCGTACCTGGCGGAGAAGACGGTGTCCCACTCCGTCCGGCGCGGGCGCATCCGCCTGTCGCCGCACTTCTACAACACGCACGAGGAGATGGACCGGCTGGTGGAGCTGGTGCGCGCGTACCGGCCCGGGTGAGTTCCACCCGGACCGGAGGGCACGACGACGGCTACTGCGCGGGGAAGAGGTTCTCCACGGAGAGGTAGCGCTCGCCGGTGTCGTAGCAGAAGGCGAGCACGCGGCTGCCGTCCGGCATCTCCGCCAGCTTCTGGTTCACCGCGGACAGCGAGGCGCCGGAGGACACGCCCACGAAGATGCCCTCTTCGCGCGCGGAGCGGCGGGCGAACTCGAAGGCGTCCTTCTCATCCACCTGGATGGTGCCGTCGAGGGCCTCCGTGTGCAGGTTCTTCGGGATGAAGCCCGCGCCGATGCCCTGGATGGGGTGCGGGCCCGGCTGGCCGCCGCTGATGACGGGGGACTTCACCGGCTCCACCGCGAACACCTTCAGCTTGGGCCACTTCGCCTTGAGCACCTCGGCGCACGCGGTGATGTGGCCGCCGGTGCCCACGCCCGTGATGAGGTAGTCCAGTCCGTCCGGGAAGTCGTTCAGGATTTCCTGCGCGGTGGTGCGCTTGTGGACCTCGATGTTGGACTCGTTCTCGAACTGCTGCGGCATCCACGCGTTGGGCGTCTGCGCGACGAGCTCCTGGGCGCGGGCGATGGCGCCCTTCATGCCCTTGGCGCGCTCCGTCAGGTCGAACTGGGCACCGTAGGCGGCCAGCACGCGGCGGCGCTCGATGCTCATGGACTCCGGCATCACCAGGATGAGCTTGTAGCCCTTCACCGCGGCGACCATGGCCAGGCCGATGCCGGTGTTGCCGCTCGTCGGCTCGATGATGACGCTGCCCTCCTTGAGGATGCCCTTCTTCTCCGCGTCTTCAATCATCGCCAGGCCGATGCGGTCCTTGATGCTGCCGCCCGGGTTGGCGCGCTCCAGCTTCAGGTGCACCGTCACGCGCGACGGGTACAGCCGGTTGATGCGCACGTGCGGCGTGTTGCCAATGGTCTGCAGGATGTTGTCGACCTTCATGGCGTCTCCTGTGAATGGGGAACGGGCACTGCGTGGGAGGAAGACTCAAATCTGGTAGTCGAGGACGTCCAGGCCCTCTTCGCCGTGGCGCGCGCGCACCTCGCTGCGGCGGGTGACGACGGATTGGGCGGGCACGCTCTGCGTGAGCCACGCGTTGCCGGCGATGATGCTGCCCTTGCCCACCACCGTGCCGCCTCCGAGGATGGTGGCGTTGGCGTACACCACGACGTCGTCCTCGATGGTGGGGTGGCGCTTCCGGTCCGCCAGCGCCTTCTCCACCATCAACGCGCCCAGCGTGACGCCCTGGTAGAGCTTCACGTTGTCGCCAATCACCGTCGTCTCGCCGATGACCAGGCCCGTGCCGTGGTCGATGACGAACTTGCGGCCGATGGTGGCGCCCGGATGGATGTCCACGCCGGTGCGCTGGTGGGCGTACTCGGTGAGCAGGCGCGGCAGCAGGGGGAAGTTCAGCCGGTGCAGCGCGTTCGCCACGCGGTAGATGGCGATGGCGTAGAAGCCCGGGTAGGTGAGGACGACTTCGTCCACGCTGCGCGCGGCAGGGTCCGCCTCGAAGATGGCGCGCGCGTCCTGCTGGAGCCACTCGTAGAGGTCCGGCAGCTTCGCCATGAAGCGCGAGGACATGCCCGCGTCCGAGACGGGGTAGTGCGGCGCGAGCAGCGACTGGATGCGCTGGAGGCTCGCCTCCACGGCGGTGACGTCCCGGCGCACGGCGGCGGCGTTGCACTCCAGCCGCTCCGCGAAGTGGGGGAAGAGCAACCCCAGCACCTGCGCGACGAACTCCGGCGCGGCCTTGCGCACGTCCGGGGGGAAGCAGTGGCGCTGCCGCGCCTCCAGCAGGGTGGCAACCAGTCGGGCGTTCGGATCGTCCATGGGGCGTTGCGTCAGGATAGCGTGCCGTGACGGCGTTTTCCTTGTTTCCGCCGCCCGGAAGGCTGATGGCGGCGGGATGGGTCTTTTCCCGGCGTCCCGGGGCGTAACGGCTGGGTTCTGGACGTGGATGCCGTTGGCGGGAAAACGTCGCGGCTGTCCCGCCAGCCAGGGGACAGGGAGGGGGCGCTGACGCTTGCGGGGCCGCGGCACCCTGAGGACGATGAGGTCATGACGACCGCCCTGTCCTATGCCCATGGCACCAGCACCACTCCGCTGCTGGGGGAGACCATCGGTCAGAACCTGCGCCGCACCGTCGAACGTTACGGTGACCGTGAGGCGCTGGTGGTGGCCTCGCAGAACTACCGCGTCACCTGGCGGCAGTTCTGGGACGCGACGACGGCGGTGGCCAAGGGCCTGCTGGCGCTGGGCATCCAGAAGGGCGACCGGGTGGGGCTCTGGTCCCCCAACCGCTTCGAGTGGACCGTGTCGCAGTACGCGCTCGCGCGCACGGGCGCCATCCTGGTCAACCTGAACCCCGCCTACCGCACGTCGGAGCTGGAGTACGCGCTCAACCAGGCGGGCGTGAGCGTGCTGCTGCTGGCGAAGGGCTTCCGGCAGACGGACTACACCCAGATGCTGGCGGAGGTGCGGCCCCGGTGCGCGGGCCTGCGCGAGGCGCTGGTGCTGGACTCGGACTGGGACCGGCTGGTGAAGGGCGGCGCGAACATGGGGGACGACGTGCTGGAGGCGCGGGAGTTGTCGCTCCAGTTCGATGACCCCATCAACATCCAGTACACGTCCGGCACCACGGGCTTCCCGAAGGGCGCGACGCTGTCTCACCACAACGTGCTCAACAACGGCTTCTTCGTGGGCGAGGTGCTGCGCTACGGGCCGGAGGACCGCGTGTGCATCCCGGTGCCCTTCTACCATTGCTTCGGCATGGTGATGGGTAACCTGGCCTGCACGTCGCATGGCTCGGCCATGGTGATTCCGGGCGAGGCATTCGACCCGCTGGCGGTGCTCCAGACGGTGCAGGCCGAGCGCTGCACGTCGCTCTACGGCGTGCCCACGATGTTCATCGCGGAGTTGGACCATCCGCGCTTCGGCGAGTTCGACCTGCGCACGCTGCGCACCGGAATCATGGCGGGCTCGCCGTGTCCGGTGGAGGTGATGAAGCAGGTGCAGTCGCGGATGCACATGGAGGAGGTCACCATCTGCTACGGCATGACGGAGACGTCCCCGGTGTCCACGCAGAATCCGCTGGATGACACGCTGGAGAAGCGCGTGGCCACGGTGGGCCGCGTGCATCCGCACCTGGAGGTGAAGGTGGTGGATCCAGACTCGGGCGCGGTGGTGCCGCAGGGGCAGCCGGGGGAGCTGTGCACGCGCGGCTACAGCGTGATGCTCGGGTACTGGGAGAACGCGGCGGCCACGGCGGCGGCCATCGACCGGGCGGGGTGGATGCACACCGGTGACCTGGCGACCATGGACGGGGAGGGCTACGTCAAGATTGTCGGCCGCATCAAGGACATGATCATCCGGGGCGGCGAGAACGTGTACCCGCGCGAGGTGGAGGAGTTCCTCCACACGCACCCGGAGATTTCCGAAGCGCAGGTCATCGGCGTGCCCAGCGTGAAGTACGGCGAGGAGGTGATGGCGTGGGTGCGCTTGAAGTCCGGCGCCTCGCTTACGGTGGAGGCGCTGACGGCCTTCTGCACCGGCCGCATCTCCACGTTCAAGATTCCCCGCCACTGGAAGCTCGTGGACAGCTTCCCGATGACCGTCACCGGCAAGGTGCAGAAGTTCCGCATGCGCGAGGTCTCCATCACCGAGCTGGGGCTCGGCGACGTGGCCAACATCAAGACAGCCTGACGGGCTTCTTCTTCGCGGCGGGCTTCTTCTTCGCGGCGGGCTTCTTGGCCGCCGGTGCCTTCTTCGAGGCAGGGGGCTTCTTGGCCGCCGGGGCCTTCTTCGCCGCCGGGGCTTTCTTCGCGGCCTTCTTCATCGCGGCGCGGTTGGCGGCGTCCACGGCGCGGCGGGCCCAGGGCAGCATCCGGCGGCCGTCGTCCTCGGCGTCCGCGGGCGGCGTCCAGTAGCTCATGGGCTGTTCCTTGCCGCGGCTCTGGTAGATGAAGGGCCGGCAGCCCTCGGCCTCGAAGTCGGGGCGGGTGACGTCGTCCGTCTTCAGGTAGAGCTGGCCCTGGATGATGAGGCCGAACATCCGGCCGCCGAAGTACAGGCCCCAGCCGCCGAACATCGAGCGGGCCTGCACCGGGCCGAGCGGTTTCAGCAGTTCGACCGTGTACTCCATGAAGCTGTCCGAGCGGGGCATGGGGCTCTCCTAGTCCAACGGCAGCTCGAAGTGGAAGGTGGCGTCGAGGCCGGGGTCCTCGTCGCGCAGACTCACCCGGACGTGGTGCCGCCGCCGCGGGACGTGAGGAGCCCCTGGAGCTCCTGGCGTGCGTGCAGGCTGTCCGCCTCGGCCTGCTTGCGGTCGCTGATGTCGAGCGCCGTTCCGACGAACTGGAGGGCGCGGCCTTCGGCGTCGAAGGTCACCTGTCCGCGGACCTCGATCCAGCGGGTGGGGTGCCCCTGGGCTTCCACCACACGGTGCTCCATGACGTAGCGGCCCTGCGTCCTGCCCGCGAGCGTGGCGGCGATGGCTTCGCTCATCGCCGCGCGCTCATCGAGGTGGACGCGGTCGAGCACCCGCTCCAGGCTGAACATCCCCGGCTCCGGGAGGCCGAAGAGCTGGGCCATCCGCTCGTCCACCTGCATCTGGCCTCGGCGCACGTCCAGCTCCCAGGTGCCCGCGCCGGAGGCCTCCACGACGCGGCGGAGCCGCTCCTGGCTGCGCTGCAAGGCCTGTTCTCCGAGCACCCGGGAGGTGGTCTCCGTGCAGACCACCAGCGTGCCGTGGACCTTCCCGTCGTCGTCGAAGGCGGGGGAGTAGCTGTAGGTCCAGTAGACGTTCTCGATGCGGCCATTGCGGAAGATGGGGACGAGCTGATCCTCGTTCCAACTGGGCCGTCCCTCGCGCATCGCGTCTTCCAGCTGTTGTCCGATGATGGGCCAGGCCTCCGGCCAGACCTCGGTGGCGGACTTCCCGAGCGCCTCGGGATGTTTCCCCCTGCCGAAGCTGGGCATGAAGGCGTCGTTGTAGAGCTGGACGAGCTGGGGGCCCCACATGAGGACCATGGGGTGCAGCGAATGGAGCAGGGTCCGCACGAGTGTCCGCAGAGAGACGGGCCATCCCTCCACGGGACCGAGCGGCGTGGCCGCCCAGTCCTTCTCGCGCATCCGGGCGGCCATTTCTCCGGGCCCGCTGAACAGTTCGTCTGCCTTCACGTGGTCCGCCCCCGGTGCTCACCTACGGGAAGGCGTCATAGGTGAACACCCGGCCCGGGAAAAGAAGCGGTCGCGGTCGCCCCCGGGGTGGTGGGGACCCCGGATGTTGAGAGCATTACACCTCCGTGAAGTGCATGCCGGTGGCGCCGGTGCGCTCCAGGGCCGTCTTCAGGTCCTCGGAGACGATGAGGGAGACGTTCCAGCCCCAGGGACGGAAGATCTTCGCGTCACCCACCTTCGACTTGTCGATGCGCATGATGTCCACGGAGCGGTACTTGCCGATCTTCGCGGGCTGACCGTGGCGGGGCTCCCAGAGCCGAACTCCTTCCGATGCTTGCTCGTCGATACAGCGGATGAGCTTCGTGGCGATGAGGAGTGCGTACTGGTCGGGATGCTTCGGGATGGTGACGGGGATGAGCTGCACGTCGTCGGCCGCGTGCTCCAGAAGCACATTCGCCAGCTTGACGTGAACAACGGGAGTCAGGCCAAAGGGAATCCGGCAGAAGTCATGGGGGCGGCCGGGGTCTCCGATGGGAACGGTCAGGTGTCCTTCCACCTGGACACGACTCCCCTTCGTGAACATCCAGGGGTCTTCCTCTTCCTGGCGCAGTTCATTCCAGGGGACCTCCAGAACCCAGATGCCTTCCTGAACGTCCTCGGTGAGGTCGAAATATCGGGCAGCCATGGATTGCCAATGTCTTTGTTTCACGGTCCGCCATTCTTCGAAGACTGCTCATTTCGGGGCTCCCCCAGCTCTCGCAGGAAGAACCGGCGCACGTCGTCCCGGTAGTACCTGCCTTCGGGGCCGTGTCCCTCGCCCGGCATGATCAACAGGTCGAAGTGCTTGTTCGCGCGCACCAGTGCCTGGGTCATCCGCATCGTCGTGGACAGAGATGCATTCACGTCACTCGTCCCGTGCATCAGCTTGAGCGCTCCCTGGAGCTTGTCCGCCAGGGCTTCGTTGGAGCCCGCCGCGTAGCCCTCTGGATTGTCTGCCAGCAGGCCCATGTTCGGCTCGTTGATGATGGCTTCTTCCGTGAGGGCGCCCGGTGCTCCCGCGTAGCCTGCCTTGAAGAACCCAGGCGCCGTCAGCATGCCTCGCAGCGCGAAGTAGCCACCCCAGGAATGGCCGTGGATGCCCACCCGCTCCAGGTCCATGTAGGGCCGGCTGGCTCCTGCCTGCTTCAGCGCCGCGACGTGGTCCGGAATCTCCGTCTGGCCCACGCGGCCATAGTTCACGTCCTGGAAGGCCTTGCCCCGCCCTGGCGTGCCTCGCGCGTCCAGCACCATCACGATGAACCCGAGCTGCGCCAGCGAGTGCGCGATGATCGATTCAAGCGGGCCCACGTAGCTCCAGGGCACCACCGTCGTGAACGGCCCCGCGTAGATGACGTCGATGACCGGGTAGCGCTTCTTCGGATCGAAGTCCCTCGGCTTGTATAGCGCGCCGTACAGGGGCGTGACGCCGTCCGTGGCCTTGACCGTGATGCCTTCCGGCGGCGTGTAGTGCAGCTCCGCCAGGGCGCTCGTGTCTGACTTCGCGTAGCGGAAGGAGGGGCGCCCCTCCGTGGACACCACGTCCCAGACCCTGGGCTGCTCCCGTGTGGAGTGCCCATCCACGAAGTAGCCCGTGGAGGGGGCCAACACGGGCCGGTGGAGCCCGGGCTCGGGCGTCAGCCGCTTCAGTGCCCCGCCCGCGAGTCGTGCCCGATACACCGACCGGTCATAGGGGGCTCCGGGCTCGGCGGACGCGGTGACGAAGAAGGCGTCTGACTTCGGTGTGATGCCCGCCACCGTGTGGACCGGAAACGCGCCCTGGGTGAGTTGGCGCACGAGCCTGCCGGAATAGTCATACAGGTAGACATGACGCCAGCCATCGCGCTCGGACATCCAGAGGAAGTGCTGATTGTCCGGCAGCGGCTTCACCTGCTGGGCCCATCCGCCCACCGAGAACTCCAGCGCCGCCACGAAGGTCTCCTTCCGCTCCTCCCTCAGCACGCGGCGCCGCTTACCCGTCACCGGCTCCACCGCCACCAGGTCCAGCCGCTTGCCATCCCGCGACAGCTGGAGCACCAGCGCCTCGCTGCCGTCCGGACGCCAGCCCGCGAACCAGTCGTAGCTCTCCACCGCGTCACCGGGCGCGGGCGTCACCTGCCCCGACTCCACCGAGGCGAAGTGCAGCTCCGAGCGCATCAGCGGAGTGCCCGTCTTGGAGTAGGGGACCCACGTCACCTTCTCCAGGGGAGTGCTGTAGTCGACCAGCGGAAGCCGGTGCATGCCCCGCATGTCGTCGCGCCAGACCGCGAGGAACCGGCCCTGGGGAGACCATGCACCTTCGGGCAGCCGCCAGGGCGAGTCCTCCGTGCCGGTGCGCTCCAGCCGGGTCGCGCCCTTCGCGTCCACCACGGCGAACCCCTCGTCCCGCTGTACCGCGACCGTCGCTCCGTCCGGCGACAGGCTGTTGCCGGGCACGAGCGACATCGCGACAGGATGCGTGGGTTCGAGTGCCACGAGCCGCTTGTCGGTGAATCCCAGGGAGAAGGCCCGGCCCTGGACGGTGAAGACGATTCCCTTCGCATCCGTGGTGAGCGTGAAGGGCATGACGACGGGCAACGTCATCGGCTTGCCGAACAGCTCCGTGAGCTGGGAGCGCAGCGATTCCGAATCCAGCAGGGGCTGCTGGGTGCGGCGCCGCGCATCCACCAGGACCCACGTGTCCTGGTAGGGCTCGACCCTGGACCAGTACACGAACCGGTCGCCCTCGGGCAGCCACCGGGGCGGCGTCAGGGTGTCCCGGATGCGGTCCGGCCAGCGGAGCGAGACCTCCGAGAAGTCGAGCCGCGCCTGGATGTCGTCCCCGGCTTCGGCTCCCACCGCTTGCCAGGGGACGGCGAGTCCCGCGAGGAGGAGCGCGAGGCGCGCACGCGACAGGAGACCACCACGGTGGAGCAGGGGAGGCATCATGGGCACTCTCTTCGGAACGAGGTGAAGGGAAACGTCAGGCCAGGCGTCGCGGTGCTGGGGACGTGGCGCCGAGCAGTTCGGCCAGCGTCTTCAATCCCCGCTCCAACTCCTCGCGGGAGCCGGCCGCGGCCAGCGACACCCGCAGCGCATTGGGCGCCTGACCCGGACGGGCCGCGAACAGGTGCGCCGGTCCGAGCAGCACGTCGCGCGCGGCGGCGGCTTCCACCAGCTCCGTGGCGCGGCGCTGTTCGGGGATGGGCATCCACAGGAAGTACGCGCTGGGGTGCGCGACATAGGGATGGCCCTTCAGCACCTTCGCCGCCAGGGATTGCCGGGCCGTGGCTTCGGAGCGTCGCGCGTCGCGCAGGGACTCGGCCGTGCCGTCCGTCACCCACTGCGTGGCCAGTTCATTCAGCAGGGGAGATCCTGACCAGACCGTCGCCGCGGCCGCGTGCTCCAGCGTCTGCCACGACGAACCCGGCGCCCGGATGTAGCCGACGCGCAGCGCGGGCAACACCGCCTTGGACAGGCTGCCCAGGTGATAGGTCCGCTCGGGCGCGAGCGCGGCCAGGGGTGCGGGCGCCTTCGCCACGAGCGGGGCCAGCGCGCCGTTCTCGATGACGGTGACGTCGAACTTCCGGCACACCTCCACCAGCGCCTGCCGCCGCTTCAAGGGCATGACGACCGTGGTCGGGTTGTGGTTCGTGGGCGTGCAGTAGAGCACCCGCGCCTTGCTCCTCCGGCAGGCCTCCGCGAGCGCTTCGGGCACGAGTCCCTCCGCGTCGAGCGCCACCGGATGCGTAGGCAGCCGGAGCCACTCCGCGGCGGCGAGGACCCCGGGATAGGTGACGTCCTCCACCAGCAGTCCATCCGCGTTCGCGAGCAGGGACAACACCATCAGGGTCGCGTGTTGGGCCCCGCTGCTCACGATGACGTTCTCGCGCGTGGCAGGCACACCCGCGAGCTCCAGCCAGCGGGCCCCCGCCGCCCGCTGGGCCTCCGTGCCCGCATGGGCCTGATAGCCACTGAGCGCGCCCAGGTCCGCGCGTTCGCCCAGCCGGTGGAGCGCGGCGGCGAACGCGAGATGCCCCATATCGCCGGGGACGATGGGCACGGCCGTGGGCCCCAGGTCGATGCGCGTCCGGTCGAGCTGGGGCGAATAGCGGTCTCCGTCCCGCAGGTTCTTCACGAACGTCCCGTTGCCCACCTGGCTCCAGATGAGTCCCCGTCGTTCCGCTTCAGCGTAGGCCCGGGTCACAGTTCCCAGAGACGTCCCCAGCGTGCTCGCGAGCTCCCGGTGCGTGGGCAGCCGGTCCCCTGCGCGAAGCCGCCCCGCGCCGATGTCCGCCGCGAGCGCATCGACGAGCGCCCCGTACAGAGGGCCCTCGGAGCGTTTCAGGCGCGGTTTCCAGTTGGACTGGGACATAAGTCAGATTGTACCATGACAATCCGGATCGTGTGCCAGGCACATGGCGGGCTTCCACCGTTCGAGGCTCTACACTTCCGTGAAGTACATGCCGGTGGCGCCGGTGCGCTCCAGCGCTGTCTTCAAGTCCTCGGAGACGATGAGGGCCACGTGCAAGCCCCAGGGCCGGAAGATCTTCGCGTCACCCACCTTCGACTTGTCGATGCGCATGATGTCCACGGAGCGGTACTCACCGATTCGCTCCGGCTTGCCGTGCCGGGCCTCCCAGAATCGGACTCCCTCCGAAGCCTGCTCGTCGATGCAGCGGATGATCCGGGTGGTGACTAGGATGACGTATTGATCCGGATGCTTGGGGATGGTGACCGGGATGAGTTGCACATCGTCCGCTGCATGTTCCAGCAGGACGTTGGCGAGCTTGACGTGGATGACAGGGGTCATCCCGACGGCAATCCAGGAGAAGTCCAGCGGTCTGCCTGGCTCGTCGACTGGAACGGTCAGCGACCCGTCGACCTGGATACGGGTCCCTTGGGTGAACATCCAGGGATCTTCTTCCTCCTGACGGAGATCATTCCTGGGCGTATCGAGAACCCAAATGCCCTCCTGAACGTCCATCCCAAGGTCAAAGTAACGAGCAGCCATGGATTGCTAACGTCCTTGCTTCGTCGTCAGAAGCTTGTTGATGGGGGTTCCGGGCGTAGACGCATCTTCCGCCAGTTCCCTTAGTGCACCGGTCAGTGCTTCACGGCATTCCACCAGGGTGCGGCAACTTCTTGTAGCTAGCTCCAGCCGTCGGAAAACAAAGTTGTGGTACGCCCTGGGATGCGGACCCCGGTGGCCTCGGACCTCGACGATGTTCTCTGGGTCCTTCAGTTCCATGCCAGCGCGCTTGAAGATGCGCCGGAACTGGGGTGTCCACGGCCCTCCATTCCTTGAAGACTTCTCATTGCGGATGGTGGCCAGATGGTGACGCTGGGGCTTGCCGGACCGGGATGACATTGCCACCGCGTTGGGCGCCAGCGCGATGGTGAATCCCTCGGCCGTCATGGCCACGGAGCGCACGCCAGCGAGGGACACGAACTGGAGGCCTGCCTGCGTCTCCACCGAGACCGCGGCCTGCGCGGAGCCCGGCAGAGTCGGAGCCTTCATCGCGAGTCCCGCGGTGTTGCCAATCGCCGCCGTGGCCAGCATCACGAAGACACGCGCGGCATTCTTGCCCATCACCGCTCCGTAGGCCTCGCCCGCGTCGCGCACCTGGACGAACGTGGTGGCCTGGTCCACGTGGCGCACCAGCGTCAGCCAGCCGTCGAGGAGGGTCCACACGGTGTCCACGCCCAGGTAGGCAATCGCCGTGGCGGTGATGAGAGCGGCCAGTCCCTTGGAGACAGGCTCCGGCATGGCCCACAGCAGCAGGTACATCGTCACGGCGGACGTCATCGTGGCCATGACGGCCTGGGGGCTTGCCATGCCGGTCAGGGCTTCGGCCGTCTCGTCCCAGACGGAGTCCATCGCGATGGCCATCGCCAGCGCGTAGCGGCCGTCGCTGCCCAGCAAGGGGCCTTCCTCCAACAGGCGCAGACAATCCCCGGATTGCTTGCGCTTCTTGCCGCACCACTGCTGGTAGCCGCGCGTCAGGTCGTCTGACGCATCCAGAAGCCGCAGCTCTCGCGCCTCCTCCTCACCCAGTGGGATGATCTGTCGGCTGCGCTCGCGGAAGCCGAAGAGGCCGCTGCGCTCCGGCAGGCCGAACAATTCGCGTGCTTGCCGCAACGGATGGGCGAAGGGCCGCACGTCCCGCGCGAGCGTCTTCACCGCCGCCTTGAACTCGTCCTCCTCCAGCCGGGCCTCGGAGGGAGACGCCCCTTCCTCCTCCCGAGGCGTGACGACGACTCTTTCGCCGCCATCGACCTCCAGGTGCACGACTCGGGTTGTCGCGCAGCCCGACAGGAGCAGCCCCAGCAGCAGTGCCCAGCCCAGTCGATTCATGTCTGCTTCAGTCCTCCGTCAAGATGAGGCTCCTGTGCAGCACCTGCTCACTACACTTCCGTGAATCGCATACCGGTGGCGCCGGTGCCCTCCAGCGCGGTCTTGAGATCCTCGGAGACGATGAGGGCAATGGACCAACCCCAGGTTCGGAAGACCTTGGCGCTGCCTACTTGCGACGGGTCGATGCGCATGCCGTACACGGAGCGGTACTGACCGACCTTCTCCGGCCGTCCGTCCTTGGGCTCCCAGCGCCGGGCCTCCTCCGATGCACGCTCATCAATGCAGCGGATCATCCGGGTCGCCACGAGCATGCTGAATTGTTCGGGTTGCCCCGGGATGTCCACCGACAGGAACTGGACGTCGTTGGGCGCAAGCTCCGCGAAGAGCATGGCCAGTTTGACGTGAACGACCGGAGCCATGCACAGCCCTGCCATCGAGAAGTCACGAGGCTTTCCGGGCTCCATGAGGGGGATTCGAAGCGGCCCCGTTATTTCGACACGCGTGCCTGCCCTGAGCCGCCAGGCGTCTTCGATCTCCACTCCGTTCTTGTCGACCGGATCATCCAGATACCAAAACCCCTCTTCGGGGTCGCCATGCAGCTCGAAGAAACGATTGGACATGGTGGGGAGCTCAACGTCCAGGGCGAGAGGTCAGCAGCACCAACCCAGCCGCTTCATTCCGGCCTCAGTCCTCCGTCAGCAGGAG
This sequence comes from Corallococcus sp. CA041A, assembly GCF_003612075.1. Classification (NCBI taxonomy): domain Bacteria; kingdom Pseudomonadati; phylum Myxococcota; class Myxococcia; order Myxococcales; family Myxococcaceae; genus Corallococcus; species Corallococcus sp. CA041A. The sequence goes on along the minus strand of NZ_RAWF01000043.1, from coordinate 22,937 downwards.
GCTCCAGAGCAGCACCTTCTTCTTGCCGGGTGGCCGGTGCAGGCAGCGGAGCGGGCCGTCCTGGGACGCCACGAACACGATGGCTCCGGAGTGCTGGTTCGCGAAGACGGCCGCGGCCCGGTGGCGCGAGCCGTGCTGGTGGATGGGGTAGTGCGGCCCGGGACGCCCCTGGAGCGTGCGCGCCTCGAAGACCTGCGGCGGGCCGCTTCTCGGGAGCGCAATCTGATACCCCGCGCAGAGCACCTCCAGCTCCGGCCCCAACACCAGCGCGTTGTCCACCGCCGTGAACTGCCCGATGCTCTCCACCAGCGCCTGGAAGTCGCTCTCCGTCACCTTGTCGTCGTGCTCGGCCGCGGCCTTCTTCAACTCCGGATCCTCTTCCTCCTCCGCCGCCTTGCCGGCCTCCGCCTGCCAGGCGCCGTTGATGAGGTCCGCCCTCGCCTGCACGAAGCGCTGCAACCGCTGGCGCAACAGCGAGCCCTGCTCCGGCGGCAGGACGTACTTGCCTCGCGCCCGGAAGCGCTCCACGTCGTGCTGCTTGGGCAGGAACGCGATGAGCCCTCCGTGATGCAGGCCCGCCATCCTCCGGATGAGCCCCTGCACCGCGTTGGACACGTACCACTCGCGGTTGCCGCCCATCAGCGGCTGCACCTTGGGCAGGGACTCCACCAGCGTGGCGCACATCTCCATCAGCGCCGCACGCACCGCGCTGTCCTCGTGGAAGAGCAGGTCGTGCAACGCCACGCGCCGGCCCGGCGGCACCGGCGCGCCCTGCTCGTAGCGGAACACCTCGCGCCCCTGCGTGCTCACCACCAGGTGGCCCGGCTCCGGCGCGTGCAGGATGAAGACGTCCTCCTCGCCCTCGGCGTGGAACTCCGTGTACTCGACCCGGCGCGCCAGCCCCTGGATGCGCAGCTTGCCGTCTCGCGGCCCTACCACCACCGCCGTGCGCGGCAGGTTCGCCGCGGGCGCCAGCTTCACCAGCGCCTCCACGCTGAAGTCGGTGATGCTCGACTTGGCCTCCAGCGGCAGCGTCTCCCACGCCTGCCGCTTGCCCTTCTGTCCGCCGATGTAGACCGTCTCTCGCACCGCCTGCAGGCCCTGCAACCCCTGCGCGTGATAGGCGATGCGCACGCGCGTGGCCTCGCCCTCCTCGCGGCCCAGGCTCGCGAAGAACACCGTGTCCGCCAGCACGACCAGCAGCTTCAGCGTCGGCTCGGCGAGCGGCGTCTTGGCGAACTGCCGGAGCCACCCTCGCAGGGCTTCTCCGGGATATTGCAGGCCGGGTTCATCCATCGGGCGGGCAGCATAATCACGGCGCCGTGTTTCCCGGTGGAAGTCGCTCGCGCGCCGCGATGCGGCGTTGGGTTCCCACCGTGCGCCCGGCCTGTAGCACCGACGTCACGACAGTCGCCGCCACGAAGGGTTGTCGCCACCCGGACGCGCTCCTAGGGTTTCCCTCTTCCCCCTGGAGACCTTCCTGATGCGCTCGCGTTGCCTGACCGCCGCCCTGCTCGCCCTCGCGCTGCCGCTGTCCGCCAGCGCGGCGCCCGCCGCCTCGCGCACCGTCGTCTTCCAGGGCGGCACGGTGCTGGATGGCTCCGGGGGGCAGCCGCTGGAGGGGGGCTCCGTGGTGGTGCGCGACGGGAAGATTGTTTCCGTGGGGCTCGCCATCAACGTCAAGGTGCCCAAGGGCGCGGAGGTCATCGACTTCAAGGGCCAGACGCTCCTGCCCGGCCTCATCTCCGACCACAGCCACGTGGGCCAGACGTCCGGTACCACCACGGGCTCCCAGAACTACACGCGGGAGAACGTCGAGAAGCAACTGCGCCAGTTCGCCGCGTACGGCGTCACCACCGTGACGGCGCTCGGGATGAACCGGCCGCTGTTCAACGAGCTGCGCAAGGAGGCCCACGCGGACTCCTTCACCGGCGCGGACCTCTTCGGCGCGGGGCAGGGCATTGGCGTGCCGGAGGGCGGGCCTCCCCAGGCGATGACGAACAGCGCGCCGGATCAGCTCTTCCGCCCCACCACGGTGGAGGAGGCCCGCGCCGCCGTGCGCACGCTGGCGAAGAACCGCGTGGACCTTGTGAAGGTCTGGGTGGACACGTTCCTGGGCAAGCTCCCGAAGATGAAGCCGGACATCTACAAGGCCGTCATCGACGAGTCCCACAAGCAGGGCCTGCGCGTCGCCGCCCACATCCACGACCTGGAGGACGCGAAGGCCGTGGTGGACGCGGGCGTGGACATCATCGCCCACGGCGTCCGCGACCAGCCCGTGGACGCGGCCTTCGGCACGGACTCCGGCACCACCCCGCTGCGCATCCCCGGCTACGCGGAGCACCGCGAGCTGAACATCACCGGCGTGTGGCGCCAGGGTCGCAAGGTGGCGGGGAAGCTCACCGGGGCTCCCGCGCCCTGAGCCGGCGCTTCATTCTTCAATCGGCGGCTGGAGCGTGCCGAAGTGCTCCAGCCCCTGGTCCAGCGCGGAGCGCACCGCGTGGAGCAGGGCGCCGTCAGACAGTCGCCGCACCAGGACCATGCGGGTCGCCACGTAGGACGGCGCGCCTCCCAGCCGTGCCTCCAGCGCCTCCAGGGTGAGCACGGTGAGCACGAAGGTGCGTCCGTCGCGCAGCCGCACCACCAGGTTCCGGGAGCCCTCGAAGTGCAGCGCCGGGTTCTCCGCCACCAGCAGGGAGGCGATCCGCTCGTCCTCCGTATCGATGGACCGCAGTCCTGACCGTTCGCGCGTCGAGCGTCGCATGGCGGGGACGATGGGGACCCCCACCCGGGCCTACAACCCCTGCCCCTGGGAGGGCCGCGTCGCCGGACAGCCTCCGGCCCCGCGGGCCAGGGTGGCGGGCAGGGGAGCGCTGACGCCGCACAAGACGAACGCCCCGTGCCGGGTGTATGGCCCAGGCCGCCCATGCCCGCCGAGCCGTCCATCCTGTCCACCTGGGGCCTTCCCGGGATGTTCTTCGTCGCCATGCTGGCGGGCTCCGTGGTGCCGGTGCCCTCCGAGGCGATGCTCGCCGCCCTCATCTACAACGGCACGCCGCCGGTGATGGCCACCGTGGTGGCCACCGTGGGGAACGTGCTGGGCGCGGTGACGCTCTACATCCTGGGCCAGTGGGTGTCGCGCGGCGGAGGCGGGGCCCTGGGCCGCTGGGTGTCGCGCCGCCGGGAGAAGGAAGGCCCGCGCATGGCGCGCGTGGAGGCGAACCTGCGCACCTGGGGCGCTCCCGCCCTGCTCATGTCGTGGCTGCCCATCCTGGGCGACGCGTTCGTGCTCGCGGGCGGCTTCGTGGGCGTGCGCCCCTTTCCCTTCGTCGTCTTCGTCACCCTGGGCAAGGGTCTGCGCTACGCCTTTGTCGCGCTGTCCACCACGGCAGCCATGTAACAATGCGTAACATTGCGCGTCCCCGCCGGGGGGGATGCGCCGCTCACGAAACGTTTCAAGGAATGTGACGGATAAACGGCGGTGGCGTCGTGTACGCGGAATACTGCGTCCGCGGCGCTGCCGTGACGTCCCTGACCCTCTACGGCTCCCGGGTTTTCCGGGAGCAGGATGAAACATCGTGAGCCTGAAACAAGACCTCTTCCGGCGGCCTGCCGCCTCCTGGCGTACGTGGTCCTTCACGCTGGTGTGCGCGGCGCTCAGCGCGTGCGGTGGCTCCGTGGAGGCGGACGCGGAGGAGACGGCGCCGGAGCTCGTCGCGCGTGAGGACTCGCTGGCGAACGTGCGGCTGCGCCTGATGGCCGCCAACCTGAGCAGCGGCAATGGGCAGGACTACAACCCGGGCCACGGCCTCCGCATCTTCCAGGGCACGGACGCGGACGTCGTGATGATTCAGGAGTTCAACTACCAGACGGACTCCGCGGCGGACATCCGCGCCTTCGTGGACACGGCCTTCGGCACGGGCTTCTCGTACTACCGCGAGGCCGGTGCGCAGATTCCGAACGGCATCATCAGCCGCTACCCCATCATCGCCGCCGGCGAGTGGGACGACACGCAGGTGTCCAACCGCGACTTCGCGTGGGCGCGCATCGACATCCCGGGGCCCAAGGACCTGTGGGCCATCAGCGTGCACCTGCTGACCACCAGCTCCAGCGTCCGCAACACGGAAGCGAACAACCTGGTGAAGTTCATCAACGCCAACGTGCCCGCCAGCGACTACCTGGTCATCGGCGGTGACTTCAACACCGGCAGCCGCAGCGAGGCGACCTTCAGTACCTTCTCCAGCGTGGTGTCCACGGCGTCGCCCTACCCGGCGGACAAGAATGGCAACACCAACACCAACGCGGGCCGCAGCTCGCCGTACGACCACGTGCTGGTGGACAACGACCTGCGCGCCTACCAGACGTCGGTGGTGATGGGCTCCAGCACCTTCGCCAACGGCCTGGTGGTGGACACGCGCGTGTACTCGCCCCTGTCCGACATCTCCCCGGCGCTGTCGGGCGACAGCGGCGCGTCCGGCATGCAGCACATGGGCGTCATCAAGGACTTCCTCATCCCGGGGGACGGCGCGACGTCCTCCTCCGTGACGGTGCTGTCGCCCAACGGCGGTGAGAGCTGGACGGCCGGCTCGGCGCGCACCATCACCTGGACGGCGTCCGGCGTCTCCAACGTGAAGGTGGAGTACTCACTGAACGGCTCCACCTGGACCACCATCACGTCCAGCACGGGCGCTTCTTCCGGCAGCGTGGCGTGGACGGTGCCCTCCAGCGCCAGCACCACCGCGTGGGTGCGCGTGAGCGACGCGAGCAACGCCACCGTCACCGACCTGTCCAACGCGGCCTTCACCATCACCACGGGCGGCACCGGTGGCACGGGCAACGTGTTCATCAACGAGGTGCTCATCAACGAGCCGGGCTCGGACGTGAACGGCGAGTTCGTGGAACTGCTCAACAGCGGCACGGCGGCGGTGGACCTGAGCGGCTGGACGGTGTCGGACGGCACGGCCGTGCGCCACACCTTCGCCAGCGGCACCTCGGTGGCGGCGGGCAAGGCGGTGGTGGTGTTCGGCGGTGCGTCTGGCATCCCGTCCGGCACGGTGGGTGCGGTGGCCGCGTCCACGGGCCAGCTGAACCTGGGCAACAGCGGTGACACCGTCACGGTGAAGAACAGCACGGGCACCGTGGTGAGCACGGCCACGTTCGCCTCGTCGCTCGCGGGCACGGACGGCGTGTCCGCCAACCGCAGCCCGGACGCGTCCTCCACGGCCAGCTTCGTGCTGCACACGGGCGTGTCCAGCCTGACGAGCTCTCCTGGCAAGAGCGCCAGCGGCGCCGCGTTCTAGTCCTGAACACCGCTCCTCCGGACGACGCTGGTCCGGAGGAGCGACCTGGGAGAGTGTTCCCCTGGAACGTCCTGCTTCCGGACGCGAGGAGCCCTCCCATCATGCTGAAGGTCCATCACCTCTCCGAATCCCGCTCGCAGCGCATCCTCTGGCTCCTGGAGGAGTTGGGGCTCGACTACGAGGTCGTCCGCTACGAGCGTGACCCGAAGACGGGGTTCGCTCCGCCGGAGCTCAAGGCCGTCCACCCGCTGGGCAAGTCGCCGCTGGTGGAGGACGACGGCCGGGTGCTGGCGGAGTCCGGCGCCATCATCGAATCGCTGATCCGCAAGCATGGCCAGGGCCGGTTGTCGCCCGCGCCGGAGGACCTGGACCGCTACACGCACTTCCTGCACTACGCGGAAGGCTCCGCGATGCTGCCCATCGTGCAGCTGCTCTACGTGAAGCGGCTGGGCGACGCCGCGGCGCCCATCAAGCCGCGCATCGACTCCGAGCTGAAGAACCACCTGGACTACCTGGAGGGGGTGCTTCAGGGCCGTGAGTACCTGGTGGGCAACGGGCTGACGGGCGCGGACATCCAGCTGAGCTTCGTGCTGGAGGCCGCGAAGTCCTTCCGTTTGCTGGCGGCGCTGCCGAACCTCACGGCCTACCTCGACCGGCTCCATGCGCGCCCCGCGTACCAGCGGGCCCTGGAGCGGGGCGGGCCGTACAAGATGGGCCGCTGAAATATGATTTTTCGGTCGCGACCTGACCCGCCTTCGGCCGACCTGGTATTGGCATAGCGGAGAACTTACTGATTGGCGGTTTGCCAACGACGTAATGGCAGAATGGCTTCGAGCAATAGTTGCTGCATTTCTCGTAGGTGCCGACAGGCCGACCAGACGCAATTGCGAAACCATAACCCCGCTCATTGGCCCGGCGGTTGAGGTGCTCAGCTCAGATGATGGACATTCGGCTCAAGTCATTGAGAGACCCCCATGCTGCATCGGCGTATTGCGGAATGGGCTTGCTACGTTGTTGCATAGGCAGGCGGCTGTGGAAGATTGAGTTCCTCCGAGAAAAGCCGAATCAGCCGACGGCGTACATTCATGGGCAGAAGTGACTCCACCTCGATTCTGATTATCTTGCCGAAACGCGCGGAGTAGACGCCAAGGTTGTTTATTGTCGGGGAAGGAGTTACGCCGTCGACCCCACCCAACTCGGAAAGAGCAAAATAGCTGGCGAGCTGTTTGAAGTATGATTGAGAGAACAGGGGGTTGCTTGTAGTCTTTACTTCAATCAACGTGTCATCCAGGACTAGGTCTGCGTCGGCCCCCCCTATGGCGCGAGATGCCTTTCCAAATGTCGGATTGAGTATGCAGGTCTCTGTGGGGTTGAGCATTTCGGGGGGGATGATTTCGAAGAGGCTTTGAAGTTCTTTCATGTCTGAGAGGTATACTTCCCCAAAGTTGTTGTCGAATTTCCCTGAGCGGACAAGGATGTCTGTCTGTGCGAGCCTGATTGTTGAGATTAGTGTGTTTTTGCTGAGTAGCCCCGAGTGGAGGTACTCGTGGTGCTCAGACTTCGCCTCGGCAATGAATTTTCGTACCAATGAGAAGATTTCAGGCGAAATGGTGTTTCTGCTGGACGCGCCCTTGGCCTTCTTGAGGGTTAGTGCCTCTGTCGCAACCCAATCGCGAGTCTTGGCGCCTTTGAATCTTCGTTCCAATTCGAATCGAAGCAAGTAGTCAAAGGCGGAGCCCAGAAGTGTGCGGCGCTCAGAGGAGCTTGAGGGAACTAAGGGGCGATTGCCAAAGAGAGGACTTGGGGGGAATCGGAGCAGAAAGTTGAGTTCGTCGTCAATTTTCTGAGATTGAAGAAATTTTGTTAGGCTCATTGGGACTTCGGCTCTGGTGGTCTGTTTGAGGCTCAGTGCCGGATTGGTTGTGCCTCATGAAGAAGGACTGTTGCGATTGGCAATTCTTCCTGCTCCGTGTTGACTTGCTGCTCTTCGTAAGAGACTCGCGATGCGAGCAAAGCTTGGAACGCGGCCTAGGTTTCGATCAGTTGAGGTTAGCCAGGACTTGGGCTTTCCGTAAGGAGAATTGGGCGGTGTGGCTAGACCTCGCCCTGTGATGTGCTCAATAAGGAGCTTTCGCTGCCGCAGTGATGTGTGAATTGTGTGTAAAAGCCAGCCGTCAAGGGCACCAAGCTGGCTTGTGTCGTTTACTAGCGGGTAGAAGCTCATTAGACCTTGATAGCGCCTCTCAGGGGTGTCCCCAGTGAGATATTTGGCGAGCCGCTCTTCCGTAAGATCACCGTATAGGTATCTGCGTATTTGGCCGATCATTACAAAATAGTCTAGGTCTCCATGGTGATGATTGATCCGTTCTAGGACAATGTTCCCACGTTTGGGTTCTTCCAGTAGGTTTGAATATATGAGTCTTGCGATGTGGGTCTTTATTCTGTCGGCAGATTCTTCGCGTATGCTTATATTTTGGTGGCTTAGCGTGTGTCCCAGGTAGTCTACAGAATGTGCGCAGTCGAACTCGGATGGTTCGCCTTCCGCGACGAGAAGTCGAATTCCTTTTGTTTTTGATGGGTTGATCTGTACGCCCATCTCAGTTCCTGCGGCTGCCAGCGCATCTACTGCGCGGCATAGTTCCCCATAGTCATCCGACCAGATTAACGTGTCGTCTGCGTATCTTGCGAAGTCAACGCGCAATTGCTCCAGTCGACGGTCCAGGGGATATGCGGCAATATTTGCCAGGAATAGAGAGATGGAGAGTCCTTGTGGGATGCCCATCTCACGGGGGTGACTTTGGTTTAGTGAGTAGGTGCTTGTGGGGTGGGTCGTATTTTTGAGGAACTTCCAGATTGTCTTCTTTTCCTGTGGAGTGATGTAGAAACGCCGATCGCTTAGTACTCGTTCGAGATGCTCGTGAGATAGTGAGTCGAAGTATTTTTTGAAATCGTACTCGGCAATGAAGATCCGTCTTCGGCCGGTTATGCTTGATGAGAGGTGTAGAATGGCGTCGTGAACGTTGATGTCTGTTCGGTAGGCGAATGAACGAGAACTGAAGCGGCCTTTGTTCTTTTCAGATAGTCTGAAGAAAATTAGGCGAGCTACTGCTTGGTCGGCTATCTGGAACACCGAGACGTCTCTTGTGTTTCCATCATCTTTGGGGACTTGGTAGCTCACTGCCGGCCGAGGCTCGTAGTAGCCTGTCTTGAGTGCTTTGTTGACGGCATAGGCTATCTTTGGTGCGTGTTTCCGAATATGATATGGGTTGAATCCGTCATGGCAGTCCCAGTATTCCGGTGTGTAGATGGTCTTCGATACACTTTGGCCTGAGCGGCGTTCGCGGCGGTGAACATCTTCTGCCAGGTTGAACGCATATTGTTGGTGGCGGGCCACCAGTTTCTCAGCCTCATCAGTGATTGCCTCAAGGATTTTTTCGCTCATGAGATTGCGGGACGAATGTAGGCCTTAAAAGAAAAGAGGCCGGCGATTTCTCGCTAGCCTCTGTTCCCGACACTTTGACGGGGAAATTACATCTCACGCGGCGCTCTCAGTGACCCAAGAGTCTGCTGTCCCAATGCGAATGTGCCCACTCGCATCAGGTATGTGCCAAACTGTCTTCATTCCTTCGGAATGTCTGCGGAATTTATTCCAGGCCAAGAGCCTAGGCAAGCACGATGGACAAGGGGAGTCGGTGCTTTCGTAGTGAGAGGGAGGGCGAGAGCAGGCGAACCAGCTGCTTGGGCTCAGTGCTCTTGGGCTTGGAGCTACGAGCTGTGCCTAGTTCTAAGGTTCAGAGTTGACTTTCGTGCGACGCCTCGCGCAGGCGGGGCGGCACGTGGGGCCCGAAGACGGGCGGCTCCTCCGACGGCACGTATTGGGGAGCGCGCTTCAGCGGCGAGATGCCCATCCAGCGATTGAGGGTGGCCTTCGCCTGCGCCTGCTGGGGCGCCGGGAGCAGGCCGATGCGCGCGCCGTGGTTCCCACCTTCCACCGTGTACAGGTAGGAGTCCTGCGAGTTGCCCAGCACGTAGGCCGCCGCCGTCCACGGGTCGTAGCTGCCGTAGATGAACATCAGGCGCTGGCCCTGGGCGGACACCCAGTCCTGGATGTCCGGCATCGCGCTGGGACGGAACTCCAACGGGATGCCAGGGGGCGAGTACACCTCTCCGGTGTCGGTGTCCGGGAAGTGGATGAGCACTCCCAGGTGCTTCTCATAGGGCTGGGGCCAGCCCAGCTCCACCGCAGCCTGGTAGTAGTAGGCGGCGTAGGGGCCAATGCCCTGGTCCGAGAACGACCTCATGCCCACCTGGCCGTCCATCGCGTCGAACAGCTCCTGGTCCGTCGCGGTGGTGGCGGGGATGCTCCCGGTGCAGCTCGACGCGCCGCTGTACTGCCAGAAGGCGAAGTAGGTCTCGATGACGGCGTGCTCCAGCACCAGCTCCCGGCCCAGCTGGGAATACGTCAGTTCATTGCTCGCCGCGTAGGCGTCCACGAGGGCGAGCATGCTCTCCCGGCGCGTGAGCACTTCACGCTGGAAGGCCCACAGCCGCTCGCGGCAGGCCAGCTGCGCGTCGCCGCCCACGGTGTCCTGGAACGTCACGAAGCGCTCGTCGTTGCGCAGGGCGATGGGCGCCACGTACGCCACGGTGGCGTCCACGTCATCCGGGTGGAAGCGGCGGAAGAACACCACCGTCTCGCCGCCCTTGCTGCCGCCGGTGGACACCCACTTGCCGGTGTAGATGGGCTTGAGCGCCTGGACGATGCGGTGGAAGTCATCCGCGGACTGGCGGATGGTGAGCTGGCTCCAGTCCGCGGGCGACGGGATGCTCGGCGGGAAGAAGCGGTGCTCCACGGCGACCTGGTTGGCGGACAGGAGCTGCGTGGGCTCCGAGCGGCCGGTGCCGGTGGAGACGTTGTAGCCGCTGGTGGAGAGCACCATCGGGCTGGCGTCCGCCTTGTGCATCAGCGTCAAGCGCTGCTCGAAGCGCTGACACTCCGGGTGGGCGTGGTCCGACGGCTGGTTGTATCGCAGGACGAAGTGCCGGTAGCCCGCGGGGACACTGCCGCCGGTCCGGTCCTGGTCCACGATGAGGCCTGGGATGGCCTCCAACCGGGTCCGGATGTCCAACGACGTGTTCTGGATGACGCTCAGGTCCGGGGGCGTGTCGACCCAGCCGCTCGGGGTGCACGCCACCACGCCGCCGTCGGTGCCCGCATCGGCCTCCGTGCCGGCATCGCTCTCCGTGCCCGCATCGGAGCCCGCGTCCACGTCCGTGCCTGCATCGGAGCCCGCGTCCACGTCCGTGCCTGCATCGGAGCCCGCGTCCACGTCCGTGCCTGCATCGGAGCCCGCGTCCACGTCCGTGCCTGCATCGGTGCCCGCGTCCGCGCCCGCATCGGGGCCCGCGTCCGAGCCGCCGTCCACGGTCTGGGTGCCGCTGTCGGGACGCGGCTCGTTCGGTTCGTCATCGCCACAGGCGACCGGTCCCCCCAGCAGCATGAGCAGGGGGACGAGCGACGCCAGGCGGGCCAGGCGCGACGGCTTGGAGGGCTGGGAGAACAGGAAGGGTTTCATCGGTCCGCGGTCCTCGGCGACCGCGCCCGCCGGGCGTGTCCCGGCGAGCGACGGTGCTCGATTGCGGATTCCAGCCTCAAGGCCGCTGCATGTTCAAGGGGGCCGCCCCCGTGAGGTCCTCCACGCTGTCGTAGAGGAGCTGCCCGACGTAGTTGAAGTTGTGGGCCCAGGCGCCGGGGTCCTTCTTGCTCAGCTGGTAGTTGTGGGCGGCCTTCACGAGCGCGGGCGTGAACGGCGCGAACGCGTTGGCGGAGACGGACTCGGTGGCGCTGCAGGCCCCGTTCTTGTCCGTGTCCTTGAAGAAGTACGGATTGACGTCGCCGTTGTAGCAGAGGCCGTTGCTCGTCACCCCGCGCATGGCGGTCAGCAGGCGTGCGGCCATGCCCTCCACCTCCGCCTCCAGGGACTCCGCGGTGTTCCCGTCGCCGTCGTAGTCCGACAGGTGGACGAGCCGGATCTGCTCCGCCGAGCTCTGGTCCGCGTGGCACGTCTCACAGCGCTCGTTCCACGCGTCCTGGATTCGGAAGGTGTGGTTGCTCTTGCCCGGGACATGGCAGCTCGTGCACTGCACCCCGCCCATGTGCGTGAGCCGGCCCGCGTAGGTCTTGTTGGGGTACTCGTAGCCGATCCGCGCCAGCGTTCCTTCGCGCGTCCCCGCGGCCGGCAGGTAGTGCACGTTCTGGAAGCGCGGCGTGCCTCCCGCGCTCAGCGCCGTGTCGATGGTGGCCTTGGACGCGCGGCCGATGTGGCAGTTGGCGCAGAGGTTGTCCTGGCCCGGCAGGTTCACCGTCTTGCCGTCCGGCAGCCACGTCTGGGCGGGGACGAAGACGTCGTAGTCCGGTTCGAAGTTCTCGTGGCAGGTGGAGCACTCCAGGCCGTTGGCGGTCTCCGGCACCAGCTGCCCGACCCCGTACTGCACGAAGAAGCGGTAGCCCTGCGCGCCGCTATGGCAGCGCGAGCAGCTGGCCTGGACGGTCTCGCTCGAGTCCCAGTTGCGCGCCGCCTTGCTGGCGCCGTTGAAGTGGCCCGGATCGTTGCGCACCAGCAGCGACGTGTCGAAGGGCACGCTCAGCGCCGTGTTCAACGACTGGGTCGAGTCATGCAGCAGCTGGATGATGTACTTCGCGTTGTGCGCGAACGCGCCCGGGTCCACCCGGGACAGCTGGTAGTTGTACGCCGCCTTCTGCAAGCGGGGCGTCCAGCCGGCGAACGCGTTGGTGGCGGTGGCTTCGGCTGGATTGCAGGTCCCGTCTCCGTTGGTGTCCCGGAACCAGTAGGGGTGGGCGTTGCCGTAGCAGAGGGGCCGGGCCCGCTCCGCGCCGTACCGCTGGATGGCGGCGAGCAGCCGGTCCCTCAGGCCCTGGATCTCGTAGTAGATGCCCTCGGTGCGGTTGTGGTCCCCGTCGTAGTCCTGATTGCGCGAGGCAATCTGCCGGATGTCCCAGGCCTTCGTGACGTCGGTCACGCCGGGGTGGCAGGTGGCACAGGCATCCCAGCGGACCCGCGTGGTGTGCGGGTCATGGCACTCGTTGCACTTGTCGAAGCTGGGGACGTGGCGGAAGCGCGAGTCGTAGACCTGATCCGCGTACTGATAGCCGCCCGCGGCCTGACTGGCGAAGAGCGTCGCGCCCGCGGGGTAGTAATGGATGTTGGTGAAGCCCAGGGCGGGCGAGGCGGTGTCCTCGCCCACCACGCCCGCGTCCGCGACCTGCGCGTCGATGTCCCTGCCCGCGGCGCGCCCCTGGTGACACACCACGCACCTCGCCTCCGGGCCCAGGCCGGTGACCTGCTTGCCCGAGGGGAAGGTGACCGCGGTCAGGCTGGAGGCGGCGCTGTCGTGGCACGTCTCGCAGCGGACCACGGACTGCGTCGGCGCGGGGGCGTCCACCCTGCCAGGGGCGGACCCGTCACCGCCCAGGAAGTCGATGTAGCCCTCCGAGCTGTGGCACCGCGCGCAGCTGGCGGGGACGAGGCCGTCCTCGTTCCAGTGGGAGAAGGCCTCGGCGGTGGTGTCCGCGTGCGGAGAGCCTGACCAGGCGAGGTAGTAGGGCACCTGGTTGGGGTCGACTCCGCCGTCGCCCGCGAGGCCTCCCATCACCACCACCACATGGCGCGCCTCCAGCCTGGAGCTCGCGCCGGTGACCTTGATGGTGGTCTCTCCCGCGCCCACGCCCGTCACCTGCCCGGAGTCGTCCACGGTCGCGATGGCCGGGGCCTCGCTCTCCCAGTGGTATCCGTCGTCGGTGGCCTCGCGCGTGGTGACCGTGAGCTGGATCGCCTGTCCCACGAGCACCGAATGCGGGCCGTCGGTGACGAGCTCCGGGTGGGGCGTCTCCAGTTTGGCGCAGGCACTCAGCGCGCAGGTCAGGAGCAGCGGTCCAGCCAGGAGCAGGAGAGGTCGTCTCATGGGGGACTCCTCGGGAAGAAAGTGCGTCATGGTTGAGCGCCTCCGGAGATCCACGCGAGGAGGGTCTGGTACTCCGGGGTGCCCTCCCCATAGACGGCCCCGCCGCCGTGGCCCGCGCCGGAGGACTTGCGCAGCAGCCGGCTGGCGGAGGGATTGGAGGTGTCCGTGAGGGAGATGGCCGCCGCGTAGTCCGCGTCTGCATCGCCCGTCAGCAGGAAGGAGGTGCTGCCAGCGGCGCCCCCGCTGCGATGGCAGCTCTGGCATCCGGTGGTGAGGAGCGGATGGACGTCGCTCGCGAAGGACACGGCGCCTCCTCCGTCCCCTTCGCCACCGCCGTCGGTGGGGAGCGCACCGGCGTCGGCGGCGACGGGGCCACGCTCGAAGTCAGCGCAGCCAACTGCCAGCGCGAACATCGCGGTGAGGACCGCGGCCCGTGTCTGGATGCGGGAGTCAGAACTCATACGCCACCACCAGCCGGGTGAAGTCGTCCGGCGTTTCGTCTGTCTTTTCCAGGTTCCAGAACTGGAAGAGGCCTGCGCTCAAGCCCCGCCACCGCGCGACCACGCCCACGTTGTGGCCGGAGGCGTCCTCCCGGGTGAGCGCGTTCGAGTCCAGGATGAGGCCTCGCCGGTTTCCGAAGGTGCGCAGCCCCTGCCGGTACTGGATGTAGAGCCAGTCCGTGGGGTGGTAGCGCAGCTGGAGGTAGCTGGCGAAGTGGTAGGAGTCCGCGCCCGGCCCGCCGTAGCCCTCCGCCTCTCCCCCGGAGACATCCGCGCGCAGCAGCCCGGCGCCCAGCGAGAAGTGCTCCAGCACCGGAAGCCCGCGCGGACGCCACACCGCCACGTCCAGCGCCTGGAGGAACAGGCGGCGCCCGAACCCCAGCGAATTGAAGTAGGGCGAGTACCACACGTTGATGGGGCCCCAGGAGCCGCCAAGCCTCGCCCCGACGCCCAGGCGGGTGTCCTCCAGCGGTGCCAGGTCCGACTGGAGGTTGAGCACCGCGTCCGCGCGCTTCAGCCGGTAGCCGGAGATGACATAGGCGTCGCCGGAGAAGGCGATGGGCCCCATGCGGCGCTCCACGTTCACCGTCAGCCCTTCGCGGGCGAACACCACCGGAATCACCCGCTGGTCGAAGCCCGCGAGCCCTCCGTAGCTGTGGTGGAAGAGCGGATCCGCGCCGAAGGGCACCAGGATCTTGCCCCCCTTGGCGAACACCTTCACCGGCCAGGACGCCCCGTTGATCCGGTAGCCCACCTCCCAGAACTGGAGCGAAAGCATCTCCAGGGTAAGGGTCACCGGATCCTCGGCGGACTGTCGCGTCAGGAAGAGGAAGTGGTGGTAGCTGCGCAGCGCGCTCTCGCCCTCCGACTTGAAGGGGTGGTCGTTGTAGTTGACGCGCTCGTAGTTGAGGTCGAAGCGTCCGTTCAGGCTCAGCGAGCCGAGGACCGGGAAGGTCCCCAGCGGCACGCCGCCGTGAGGGCCCGTCGGCGCGTGCGGGCTGGCCGGGGTGGACGGCGGTGCCGGGGGCGCCACGGCCGTCCCGGGCTGGGTGGGCGTGGGCGGAGCGGTGGTCACGGCGGCGTTCGCGGTGACGGGTGCGTTCGTCCCCACCGCGCCCGCGTCAATCCACCGGGCCAGGAGCGACAGCTGCGCGCTGCCCGGCTCCCACACCGCGCCGCCCGGGTGCGAGTCGCCCTTCGCGCGCTGGTACAGGATGCTGCTGGCGGCAGTGCCGGGCACCACCAGGGGCTCCACCGAACGCAGGTGCTGCTCCGGATCCGCGTGGGTCACGTAGCGGCTGGCGCCGCCCATCCCGTCCGAGGCATGACAGCTGGAGCAGTCCGCCAGCAGGGCCTCGTGCACCTGGGGGGCGAAGCGCGGCGCGGCCGAGGCGTCCCCGGAAGGCGGGCCGGCGCTCGCGGACGCGGATGGCGCCGGGTTGGAGACGGAGGGCGTGGCCGCGACGGGCGCGGTGGGCGCTGGACTGGAAACAGGATGCGCGGCCGCGGGCACGCTGTCGTGGGAGGGATGCGGAGCGCCAGGGCTGGCCGCGGTCGTGCCGCCGCGTGCCTTGCCGGGCGGGGCGCCTCCTTCAATCCACCGCAGGATCGTCGCGTACTCCGCCGACTCCACCGCGAAGACCTTCTTGCCTCCGTGAAGCGTGGTGCCGGTGCCCTTCTTGAGCAGCGGGCTCTGGGCGGCGGTGGCGGGCTGCACGAAGCGCAGCGTGGCCTCGTAGTCCGCCGGCTCGCCCCGGAGCACCCAGCGGGACCGGGACGCCATTCCCTCCGGGCCGTGGCAGGACCCGCACTCCTTCTCCAGGATGGGCCGCACGTCCTCCGCGAAGCCCGGCACGCGGGGCCGGTTCGCGCTGGCGGGCGTCCGCGCGGTGGGCGCGGATGGGGGCCCGGCGGCCTCCGTGGGAGACGGCGTTCCCGCGTCGGGCGCAGCCTGCGCGGGGGGCGGCTTGATTCCCAGCCGCTCCTGGAGCTGCCGCCGCTTCTCCTCCTGCGACTGCGCCCGCGCGGGGCCTGGGACGGACAGCACCAGCGCGCAGGCGAACAGCGTCCAGGTGCCCAGGTCAGCGACGCGCATGGCACGCCTCGCATTCCATGGTGCGCCAGGCCCTGGCGGCCTGTCCGTCATGGCAGCGCCCGCAGTAGCGGCCCTCTCGCATGTCCTGATGCGTGAAGCCCAGCCGGGCCTGCGGGAACGTGCCGGGGTGGCAGCTGTAGCAATACATGGAGCCATGCCCCCAATGGGAGAACAGCGCCGGAGCGGGCGCGGCGCGCTCCTTGAGCGGAGGCAGCCGGACGTCCTGCGGCGAGTTCACGGCGAAGATGGGAGTCGTGAACAGGAGGAGGGCGACGAGCCCCACCCGCCACCGTCCCCCGCGAAGGAGGACGGACGCGGACGGCCCCGAGGCGTCGGACGCGGAGCGCCTCATAGGGCCTTTTGCTCCTTCAAGATCTTCCAGACCGTGACGCCGTAGAGCAGGACCCCCAGCAGGACCCCGGGCACGCCCACGGCCGTGGAGATGACGAAGGTCAGGGGCGTCCAATAGAGGAGGGCGAACAGTTGGATGAGCAGCCCCGCCAGGACGAAGAGGGCCGCCACGCGGATGCGCTTGTCGTGGCTCATGGACGCGGCCGCTCCGGCAGCCAGAAGTTCTGGGCCTTCACGCCCTCCAGGTCGTGCGCGAGGTCATGGCAGCTCAGGCACGAGCGGGCCCCGCTCTGGAGCTCCGCCTGGAGCTCCCGGTGCGGCCCGGTCTCCAGGTAGCCGCGCGCGTCGTTGTGGCAGTGGAGGCAGTTGTAATTGGGATACGGCTGATAGAGCCGGGGCTCCGGGGGGATGGTCCCGAAGTAGTGGACCCAGACGTGCCTCAGGCCGTTGAGCTTGGCCTTCGCGTCCCCGAAGAGCGCGTAGTCCGTGTGGCAGGAGAAGCAGGTGGAGTCGCGGTTGATGAGCCGCTTCTGGTAGTGGACCGCGGCCAGGGCGTTGGGGTTGTCCACGAACAGGCTCTGCCCGTAGCGCTCCATCTCGTGGCAACCCATGCAGAACTGGGTCTGGCTCGATTCGCGCACGCCCACCGCGACCCCGGCTCCGCTGACGGCCAGCGGGAGGATGGCCAGTCCTCCGAGCAGCACCAGGCGCCCCAGCCCGTTCGCGGTGAGGTGGCCAGCGGCATGGGCAATCATCCCCACGAGCACGGCCACCGCGCTGACAATCACAATCATGAGGGTGGGCAGTGGAGCCTCCATGGAGTCTGGGTCGTGACAACCGTGCAGTGAGGCGATTCAGGAGCGCTGGGGGACCCGGAGGGCCGCCGCAACGGCGTCTCGCGCTACCGGGAGGGCTCCCCGGCGGAGGGCGGAAGGGGGATGGGCTCCACCTGCGCTGTCTGCCCGTCCACGCGCAGGTCCAGGGACTGCTGGCCCGCCGGCGAGGCGTACCGCAGCCACCAGGACGCCTCCCCTTGCTTCGCCATCACCAGCTCCAGGGCCTGGTCCTGGCTCCGCGCGAACGCGGCCCCCAGCCTCACCGCCTCCTGATAGCCCACGGTGAGCGCCACCGAGGTGGGAGGTGGAGGCAGCGGGGGCGAGGGATCCGCACGCGTCTGCATCGAGGACCCCGCGCACCCCGCGGCGCTGAGGGCGGCGAGCAGGACGGCGCGGCGCAGGGAGAGCGAAGAGGTCATGGTCGCTGGCTCGAACGGAGGGGAGGAATGAAACCTGTCCGGCCTTCGACACTGCATGCCCCGTACCGGAGTGGACTCGTGCCCTCCGTGGAGGTGGGCCCGGGCGCGGGTGCGCATCCCGCCTGGGTGTCCCGGCGCAAACCTTGCGCGAGCCGGCGGCATCCCGCGCATTCCTTGCGGCGCGCGGAACCCGGCCTGCCCCGGCCGCACACTCTGTCTGGCCGTGAGGGGGGCGGCGGCGCGCGGCTTGAGTCCACCCCGCGCGCGGGGTAGCCACGTCCCGTCACGTCTCCCTGGAGCCCTCCATGAAGCCCCTGCTGCTGGCCGCGGTCCTCGCCGCCGCGCCCGCCACCCCGCAGAAGTCCCCGGCGCCTGACGCCGGCCTCACGCAGGCCGCGCAGCCCTCCCTCACCGTGCCCGGAGGGAAGTTCCTCCGCGCCCGCTCCGGCAACACCGCCGTGGCCCAGATGTTCGCGCCGGGCATCGCGGAGCTGTCACTGGCGGAGAAGCGCGTGGCGTGGTCCCTGACGCTCGCGGCGCACGCGGGCGAGGACATCGCGTTGGATCAGCTCGGTTGGAAGCTGGTGCCGACGAAGCAGCTGCTGGAGGGCGTCTGGCTCTTCGGTCGCGACGCGCAGAGCTCCGCGTCCGGCTTCGACGCGAAGCTGGCGGACTACCTGCTGCGCTTCTACGGACACGGCGGCAACCACGACAGCACCACCGGCCAGAAGTTCGTCCCGGCCTTCACCGCGGAACAGCTCGCGGCCGGCGCTTCCCGCGCACTCAAGGCCGGCGCGCCCTGGACGGTGAAGGACGACGCCGCGCTCCAGTCGTGGCTCCAGGACCTGACGCCCACCCTCTTCGACGCGGCCTTCGAGCCGCAGCTCACCTCCAAGGCCCCGCCGCCGGGACAGGACCTCCTCACCGCGTCCTCCAACACGGCCTATGGCCCCGGCGTGACGGAGAAGGACCTGGTGGGCTTCAAGGAGAAGTACCCGCTCAACTCGCGCGTGGTGAAGCAGGACGGCAAGCTGACGGAGCAGGTGTTCCGCGCGGGCACGCCGGACGGCAAGGTGAAGCCGGGGCTGTACGCGAAGGAACTCTCGCGCGTCATCGCGCACCTCCAGGAGGCGATGAAGTCCGCCGAGCCCGCGCACAAGGCCGCATTGGGCAAGCTGGTGCGCTACTTCCAGACGGGCAGCCCCAAGGACTGGGACGCGTACAACATCGCGTGGCTCAAGGTGGACCCGAAGGTGGACGCCAACCTGGGCTTCATCGAGACGTACGTCGACCCGCGCGGCCACAAGGGACAGTGGGAAGGGCTGGTCAACTACCGCGACACGGCGGAGAACCAGATCATGGTGCTCATGGGCCAGAAGGCCCAGTACTTCGAGGACCGGCTGCCCTGGCCGCAGAAGTACCGCCGCAAGAAGGTCTCGCCGCCGGTGGCCAAGGCCATCAACCTCATCACGTCCAACCCGGAGCCGCCCGCGGGCATCAACCTGCCCAACGAGCAGCACATCCGGGAGAAGTACGGCAGCAAGAGCGTGATGATCACCAACGTCATGGACGCCGCCTCCGCCGTGACGCGGCTGCCCCTGGCGCTGGAGTTCTCCCGCACGGCGGAGGACCGCGAGCAGGCCCAGAAGTACTCCGTCACCGCGCGCAAGTGGCTGGTGGCCTTCCACGAAGTGCTGGGCCACGCCTCAGGCCAGGTGGATCCGAAGTTGAAGGGCCAGTCCCCGTCCGTCTTCCTCAAGGAGTACGACAACACGCTGGAGGAGGCGCGCGCGGACCTGGTCGCGCTGTGGCACGCGTTCGACCCGGCGCTCGCGGAGCTGTCGCCGGACCACGAGGCCATCGCCCGGCAGATGTACCGGGACTTCCTGGTGGAGGGGCTCACCAACCTGCGCCGCGTGGAGACGGGCAACGCCTTCGAGGAGGACCACCAGCGCGGCCACCACATGACGGTGACGTTCCTGGAGGAGAAGGGCGCGGTGAAGCAGGTGACGGAGAATGGCCGCACCTACCTGGTGATTCCGGACTACGCGAAGATGCGCGAGGCCGTGGGCGAGCTGCTCTCCAAGCTGATGGTCATCAAGGCCACCGGCGACTACGAGGGCATCCGCGCGCTGGTGCAGGAGAAGGGCATCCACTTCGACCCGAAGCTGCGCGACGAGGTCGCCCGCCGGGTGAAGGCCGTGGACGTGCCCACGGTGCTGCTGCTCAATTCGCCGCGCGTGGTGCCGGTGCTGGACGCGAAGGGGGCGGTGGTGGACCTGAAGGAGGACACCACCCAGGCCTTCGTGGATCAGCACCTGGAGCGCAGCCTGCTGGGCCGGCTGTCCCCCGCGGAGGCCAGCCGTGTCGCCGCGCAGGTGGCGGGCTCGCCGGACGGGGTGCGCGAGGCCTTCAGGGAACTGGGGCCGGAAACGGCTCCGGCGCCGACCCCCGCGAAGAAGGGTGCGGCGCCGGTGAAGTCCACGCCCTGAGCGGGGCTCAGGGGCCGTCAGTGGTTGGACGGCGTGTCGGTGTCCGTGATGGGCGTGCCGGACTCCGTGGTGAGCACGACATGCTGGGAGCCCGGCTGGATGGGGCCTCCCGGCGAGGCCGGGTCGCCCATCCGTCCGTTGGGCCGGCCGTAGTCGCGCTCGTAGATGCGCACCACGGAGAGGAAGAAGGCGACGATGAGGGGCCCCAGCAGCAGGCCCACCGCGCCGAACGCCGCCAGGCCGCCCAAGAGGGC
Organism: Corallococcus sp. CA041A; assembly: GCF_003612075.1. Lineage (NCBI taxonomy): Bacteria > Pseudomonadati > Myxococcota > Myxococcia > Myxococcales > Myxococcaceae > Corallococcus > Corallococcus sp. CA041A. The sequence goes on along the minus strand of NZ_RAWF01000043.1, from coordinate 2,707 downwards.
GAAGAAGACGATGGCGCCGTGCTGGTTCATGCCCTTCCGGGCCAGCAGCGGCTTGACGACGTTGTCCACGAGCCCCACCACGACGACGCCCCAGATGGCCAGGAAGAGGGCCGCCCACGGGTGGCCGCTGAGGAACATCAGGCCCGCGGCGAAGAGCACCACCACCGCGGCGCCCACGGCGGGGATGAGGGCGAGGAAGAACGTGAGGCCCGCGAAGAACAGCGGCGCGGGCACCCCCACGATGAGGAAGCCGATGAGCGCGACCGCGGCCTGGACGCCCGCGGTGGCGATGGTGGAGACGAGCACCGACACGGAGGTGCTCTTGAACTCGCGCAGCAGCTCCCGCGTCTGTCCGCGCCTGAGCGGCGACACGCTCTCGATCCACTGCACCAGCCGCGCGCCGTCGGTGAGGAAGAAGAAGAGGGCGATGAGCATCATCGTCAGCTGGAGGATGATGGTGCCCGTGGCGGCCACTGCTCCCGTCACGGCCTTGGCGGCGGTGCCCCCTTGGGTCGTCATCTGCTCCTGGAGCTTCTGGTCCAGTTCGGCCTGCTCCAGCGGGAGCCGCTCAATCAGCTTGCTCACCGGGCCCTGGATGCCGCTGGGGAGCTTCTCCACCAGGCCCGTCATCCCGTCCTTCTGCACGGCCTCTGTCACGAAGCGCGCGCCCTCGGACACCTCCGCGACGACGAAGGCGGTGAGGCCGCCCAGGGGCAGGAGCAGGGCCAGCAGGATGCCGGTGACAATGAGCCCGGAGGACACGTTGCCGTGGCCGCGCAGCCGCTTCTTCAGCCGGGTGTGCAGTCCGTAGAAGGTGCCCGCCAGCACCGCCGCCAGGAAGAACGCCTCCGCGAAGGGCCGGATGACCAGGCACAACAGGACGATGGACAGCAGGATGAGACCCACGAAGACGCGTCGCGATACCTGATCGGAGGCCATGGCCTTGCCAAGTTAGGGAGCCGGACCTGTCGGCGGGAGCCTGCCCGGCCGGATTGTCCCCAGAACATTCCCCTCGGCCCGGCAGCCTGCCTGCTCACGGGGCTTGGGAGCGGCGGAGGGGGCGCTAGAGTGCGCGCATGCCGCCCTTCGACTCCGCCCGCTTCACGCTCTGGCTTCCGCAGCTCCTGTGCGCCGCCTTCCTGGCCATCCTCTTCCTGCAGTCCGGCCTGGACAAGGTCGTGGACTGGAAGGGGAACCTGGGGTGGCTGACCGGCCACTTCTCCAAGTCGCCCCTGAAGGGCGTGGTGACGCCGATGCTGGCGGTCATCACCCTGATGGAGCTGGCGGCCGGTGCGCTGAGCGGGGCGGGCGCGGTGGCGCTGCTGGTGAACGGCAACCCGTTCTTCGCGTACCTGGGCGCGGTGCTCTCCGCGGTGTCGCTGCTGGCGCTCTTCTTCGGTCAGCGCATGGCGAAGGAGTACGCGGGCGCGGCGGTGCTGGTGCCGTACTTCATCGTCGCGCTCGCGGGCGTGTACCTGCTGCGGCTGGCGTGAGGCCGGCCCTTTAGAGCACCTTGCGCGAAGGCATGATGGCGTTGGCGGACAGCAGGCCCGCCGCCAGCGCCACCGCGACCATCAGCATGGAGAAGGCCGTGTCCACGCCGGCCACCACGTCGCGCTCCAGCAGCGACGCGAGGCTGCGGAAGCCCACGCTGCCGGGGACGAGCAGCATCAGCCCCGGCACCACGGTGGTGACGGCGGGCCGGTTGCGCAGCCTCGCCAGCGCGTTGCTCCCGATGCCCAGCAGCAGCGCGCCCGCGAAGGCGCCCAGCTGAGGCCCCAGCAGCAGCGCTCCCAGCCGTGCGCCCATGAACGCGGCGGCGCCGGCCAGGGCAATCCATCCCCAGTCGCGCGGCCGGGCTCGGAAGAGCACCGCGATGGCGAAGCCCGCCACCACGAGCGCGGCGATGGCGACCCCCGGGGGGAGCACCGCGGGCAGGGCCGGCGTGGGCATGGGCACGGGAGGCAGCACCGTGGCCACGCGGCTGCCCAGGGCCGCGCCGAAGCCCAGCTGGAGGAAGATGAGCGCGGCGTGGGTGAGGCGCGACGTGCCGGAGATGAGGTTGCGCGTGGCCACCTCGTTGACGGCGATGGTGAGCGTGAGGCCGGGCAACAGGACGATGAGGCCCGCGAGCGTGGCCACCTCGCCGTGCAGCGGGCCGAAGAAGTGGGCCGCGAGCCCCGCGAAAGCGGCGGACAGCACGGCCGCCACGGGCTCCAGCACGCGGGCGGTGGTCGGCTGCTTGTGGGTCAGCAGGTCCAGCGCGCCAATGGCCAGGCTGCTGACGCCGGCGACGCCCATCTCCTTCCAGCCGCCGCCAAACAGCAGCGCCGCGGAAGCGCCCGCCAGCATCCAGCAGAGCAGCTGCAGGGCGGGGCCGTAGCGCGGAGGCCGGGCGAGGATGTCCTCCACGCGGCGCGCGCCCACCGCGGGCGTGAGGCGCCCGTGGATGACGTCGTCCGCGAGCATGTCCAGGAGGATGAGGCGCTCCAGGTCCATGTCGCCGGGCTCCACGCGGATGAGGCTGGTGCGCAGGTCCTCGGGCGGGCCGAAGGAGGCGAAGATGGAGGTGGGCGTGGAGAAGAAGCGGGCCTCCAGGCCCAGCCGCTCGCTCACCTTCATCATCAGGCCCTCCAGGCGGTGGGCGGGCGTGCCGTGCCGGTGCAGGGCGTGGCCCAGGCGCAGCACGAAGGCCACCGCCTGTCTC
>NZ_RAWF01000439.1:0-4345 GCF_003612075.1 Corallococcus sp. CA041A | reverse complement strand
GTCCGGGGGGGGTGGAGGTGGTACTTCCGACTACCGGTGGCGAGGGATGTTGCGGGCCACGTGCAGGGCCCACGCCTCCGCCGAGTCCAGCTCCGCGCGGGCCTCGGCATAGCGGTCCTTCGCCGCTTCACTCGCGTCGTTGGCGAAGATGGCGTCGTGCAGCTCCTTCTGGGCGCGGGTCAGCCGCAGGCTGGTCTGCAACCACAGCCGGGCCGCCATGCGCGGCGTAATCACCACCTGGGTGGGATCCCACACCTCCAGGGCGGCGTAGTCAGCGGAGGACAGCTCTTCATAGTGGGGGGCCTGCTCGGTTTGTGCGTTCATGCCCGGATGTTCGCCACGGATTCCGGGCAGGGCATCCGGGCCACCTGGGCAGGAAGACGGCCACTGGTGAGCAGTCGAGGACAGTTCCTTCATCCCCCGGGGTACTCGCCTTCCTTGATTTGCGGGAAAACTTAGTACAGTGAGGCTGGGGAATGCTTCCCACATTGCAACCATGGAGGAATTGGGTGCCCTTCTCCTAGAATCCTCCGCTCCATTCGTGAAGTGAGAGGGATTACCTGGACCTGAACACCTTGAACAAGCTGCTCACCGTTGGCGTCCAGAACGGGGCTTCGGACATCCACTTCCGCCCTGGGGATCCGCCCATCTACCGGGTGAACGGCGTGTTGCGGCCGTTGAAGATGGAAAAGCTCCAGGCTGATCACACGAAGCAGGTCGCGCTGCACGTGATGAACGATCCGCTGGTGAAGGCGCAGGTGGACAGTGTGCAGGAATGCGACTCGTCCTACAGCCTTCCGGGCGTGGCGCGTTTCCGGGTGAACATCTACCGGCAGCGCGGCTCGCTGGCCTGCATCCTGCGCATCATCCCGGATGAGATTCCCAGCATCGACGGGCTGGGCCTGCCGCAGGTGCTGAAAACCATCGCCGGCAACGAGCGCGGGCTGGTGCTGGTGACGGGGGCCACGGGGTCCGGCAAGAGCTCCACGCTGGCGTCGATGATCAACCACATCAACCACACGGAGAGCCTGCACATCCTCACCATCGAGGACCCCATCGAGTTCATCTACAAGAACGTGAAGTCCTCCATCTCCCAGCGGGAGATTGGCCCGGACACGGCGAACTTCTCCATCGCGCTGAGAGCGGCGCTGCGTCAGGACCCGGACGTCATCCTGGTGGGCGAGATGCGCGACACGGAGACCATCGACATCGCGCTGAAGGCTTCGGAGACGGGCCACCTGGTGCTGTCCACGGTGCACACCACGGACGCGTCGCGCACCATCAACCGCCTGGTGTCGGTGTTCCCCGCGGAGGAGCAGACCATGGTGCGCATGCGCCTGGCGGACTCGCTCAAGGCGACCGTCTCCCAGCGCCTGCTGCCCAAGGCCACCGGCAAGGGCCGCACGGTGGCGCTGGAGATCATGGTGCAGACGAAGACGGTGGAGCAGTACATCCGGGACGACCGCGCCTCGGAGCTGAAGGACGTCATCGAGAAGGGCCGCGACATGTTCGGCATGCAGTCCTTCGATCAGCACCTGACGCAGCTGTACCGCGCGGGCGACATCACGCTGGAGACGGCGCAGAGCGCGGCCTCCAACCCGGCGGACTTCCAGCGCGCGCTCGAGTTCGACTGAGAGCGCGCGCCGGAAGGTGACTTCCGAGGCCTACTTCTTCGCGGACGGCTTGTTGATGTTCGCGAAGAAGTCGTTGCCCTTGTCATCCACGACGATGAAGGCGGGGAAGTCGACCACGTCGATCTTCCACACGGCCTCCATGCCCAGCTCGGCGTACTCCAGCACCTCCACCTTCTTGATGCAGTCCTGCGCCAGGCGCGCGGCCGGGCCGCCGATGGAGCCCAGGTAGAAGCCGCCGTGCTTCTTGCAGGCCTCCGTGACGGCCGGGGAGCGGTTGCCCTTGGCGAGCATCACGAAGCTGCCGCCCTCCGCCTGGAATTGATCCACGTACGCGTCCATGCGGCCCGCGGTGGTGGGGCCGAAGGAGCCGGACGCGTAGCCCTCCGGCGTCTTCGCCGGGCCCGCGTAATAGACCATGTGGTCCTTGAGGTACTGGGGCATGCCCTCGCCCCGGTCCAGGCGCTCCTTGATTTTGGCGTGCGCGATGTCGCGCGCCACCACCAGCGAGCCGGACAGCGACAGGCGCGTCTTGATGGGGTAGCGCGACAGCTCCGCGCGCAGGTCGCTCATGGGGCGGTTCAAGTCCAGCCTCACCACGTCGCCGGACAGGTCCGTGTCCGTGGTCTCCGGCAGGTACTTCGCTGGGTCCGTCTCCAGCGCCTCCAGGAAGACGCCGTCGCGGGTAATCTTCCCCAGCGCCTGGCGGTCCGCGGAGCACGACACGGCGATGGCCACCGGGCAGGACGCGCCGTGGCGGGGCAGCCGGATGACGCGCACGTCATGGCAGAAGTACTTGCCGCCGAACTGCGCGCCAATGCCGGTGCGCTGGGTGAGCTTGAGCACCTCCTGCTCCAGCTCCACGTCGCGGAAGCCCCGGCCCAGCGCGTTGCCGGACGTGGGCAGCGTGTCCAGGTAGCGCGCGGAGGCGTACTTCGCCGTCTTCAGCGCGAACTCCGCGGACGTGCCGCCCACCACGATGGCCAGGTGGTACGGCGGGCACGCGGCGGTGCCCAGCGCGCGGATCTTCTGCTCCAGGAACGCGAGCAGACTCTGCGGGTTGAGGACGGCCTTCGTCTCCTGGAAGAGGTAGCTCTTGTTCGCGGAGCCGCCGCCCTTGGCCATGAAGAGGAACTTGTAGGCGTCGCCGTCGGTCGCGTAGAGCTCGATCTGCGCGGGCAGGTTGTTGCCCGTGTTGACCTCCTTGTACATGTCCAGCGCCGCCATCTGCGAGTAGCGCAGGTTGGCCGTGAGGTACGTGTCGAACACGCCCTTGGAGATGGCCGCCTCGTCGCCGCCGCGCGTGAGGACGTACTGGCCCTTCTTGCCCATCACGATGGCGGTGCCGGTGTCCTGGCAGGAGGGCAGCACGCCACCCGCGGCGATGTTCGCGTTCTTGAGCAGCTCCACCGCCACGAACTTGTCGTTGGACGACGCCTCCGGGTCCTGGAGGATGTTGGCCAGCTGCCGCAGGTGGCCCGGGCGCAACAGGTGCGAGATGTCCCGCATGGCCTCGCGGGTGAGCAGCGTGAGCGCCTCCGGCTCCACCTGGAGGAAGCTGCGTCCGCCGGCCTCGAACGTGGAGACGCCCTCCTTCGTGAGGAGGCGGTAGGGCGTCTCGTCCTTGCCGAGCGGCAGCATGTCCTGGAACTGGAAGTCACTCATCGCGGGAGGGTCTCTTCGAGAAGGGGTGGACGGGCGGGGACTCTACTCACGGGGCGGCGCGCGGGGCGGCACTTCGTAGAGGTAGACAGGCGTGCGGTAGAGGTCCTGGAGCCGCACGCTGCGCACGGGCGTCCAGCCGCGCAGCCCGAACGTGTGGCTCAAGATGCGCGAGCCTTCCGGCAGCTCGGCCGCGAAGCGGGGCGCCAGGCGCGTCATGATGCCCGGGGACAGGTAGCAGATGACGCAGGTTGCGTCCTGGAAGGACGCGGCGAAGAAGTCCCCGTGAATCAGCGTGAGGTTGGGGCGGGGGGAGAGCCGCTGGCGCAGCCGGCTGAAGAGCCACGGCAACCAGGACAGCTCGTACGCGACGATGCGCGCCTGGGGGCAGTGATCCGCCAGGTTGAAGGCCACGTCGCCCCAGCCCGAGCCCAGGTCCAACACGGTGCCCCGCGTGTCCGCCGGGAGCATGGCCAACAGCGCCCGCCGCACCCGGGGCGAGCTGGGCATGGGCGGCGCGCCGGTGCGCAGCGTGGAGACGACGATGGACAGCACCCCCACGAGGAGCACCGCCCAGAGCAGCAGGAAGAGAAGGAAGGAGCCGGTCTCGCTCACGGTCAGCGCGCATCATCGCGCGGGGACGCCCCGGCGTGGGGCCCTACTTGCGAGGGTGGTTGCCGGCGTCCATGCGGACCACGCGGGGCGCGCCCGGGTCCGGCTGGGTGGTGACGGGGACAGGAGCGGGCTCGTCAGGCTCGAAGAGCGCCCGGCCCAGGACGAGGCAAAGAGCGGCCCCTACGCAGAGTGCCAGCACGTGGAAGTAGTAGGCCATGGGACGTGAGTCCAAGCACGGACCATACCAGCGGCGACCCTCCTCGGAAGGTGGGGGCTGAAAGGCCCCGCTTGTATCCTTCCTGGCCACAGGTGCAGTCAGCCGGTGGCCGCCCAGGCAACAGCTCCCTCACCCGGCGTCAAACCTTCGCGCGCCATGGTTTTTCACCCGGCGCTCGAGGGCCTCAGACGGAGGGCGCGGACGCGGTGGGGTCCTGTTC
>NZ_RAWF01000438.1:0-4367 GCF_003612075.1 Corallococcus sp. CA041A | reverse complement strand
GGGGGTGGGTCCGGGATGCGCTGGAGTCATCCATTGCCTCCATCCAGCAATGGAACTCGATTCAGTGCGCCGAGCCGGCGGCCATCATGGCGGCGGCTCAGCTCTTCTACCGGATGGCGGACATGGAGCTGTCGGTGCCATTCGAGGGCTCGAAGCAACTGGTCCCGAGCGACGAGTCGGGCCACTGGGGAAAGGAGACCTGTGGGCGGTGCGCCATCTCGGAGGTGAGCTTCGCCGGCGTGACAGCGCCAGGGACGCGCAAGGAGGTCCGGATGTGCTCGGTCGTCATCGAGCCCTCCGCTCACGGCATGGATGCCAGGGAGGCGCGCTCCAAGGAGGCCCTTCCCCGGGCGAACTTCGACGCCATGCTCGGCCCCGAGCTTGTCTACAACAGCAACGTGAAGCAGCGCGCGTATGACGACCCCAAGCGCGCGGCGATGTTCCACGCGATGGAGTGGTTCCACCAGCTGGGCATCGCCCAGTCGAGTCACAACCCGTTCTGGAACGGCGCCCTGAAGGTTCCGGGAGCAGCCTCCCAAAGGCTCGCAGACCCCATCCTGGAGAGGGTCTCGCGGTACGGGCTCGAAGGGTTCTTCTTCGAACCCGCGTCCGGGACGCCGCGCGCTGGCGGAAGCGCAGGGGCAGCCGCCAGCGCTCCTGGCTTCAATGGCGGTCCGTGGCGGGGGGCCGTGGCGACGAGTACCTCCGGCGCGTCGGCGGGAAGCGCTGGCGCCGCCGCGGGCCATGGAAGCGCTGGCGCGGGCAGCGGAGGCTCGAAGGATGACCCTGCGGTCTGGGAGGACTTCGTCCGGACTCGCACCCTGGAGGAAGTGGGACACCTGTATGGATTCGCGGACGGTGCGGTGCACGCGAACGTCCTCTTGGGGGAAGCCCTGCCGCCTGGCATCCGGGCCATGGCACAAGAGCGGGGGTTCCTTCCTTCCGACAAGGCCCCCAAGAGGGGGGGCTCCGCCGGAAGCGCGAAGTAAGGCATTGGGAATCGCTGGCTTGTTTTCCGCAGGGTGCGCTGGTGGTGCGGAACACGGCGGAGGTGAGGGGAGTGGGCCCTCCTGGATTCGAACCAGGGACCAATCGGTTATGAGCCGACAGCTCTAACCGCTGAGCTAAGGGCCCTCATGTCTCTGACGCCAGACGCGCGCTGACTATCTCTCCGCCCGCTCGCGCCTGGCAAGCGCCGCCGCGTGTCAGGCCTTGCCGTCCTTCTTCACCACCACGCGGAACACCTGCCCCCGTTCGTCCACGGTGACGCCCTCCGCTCGCAGCCGCTTCGCCTGCTCGTGGGCCACCGGGGGCGCCAGCGTCCCGTCAGAGCGGACGACCCGCCACCAGGGCACCTGCGTGGCCTGCCCCGGCAGGTGCTTCAACTCCCGCCCCACGCCTCGCGCCGCGCCCGGCCTGCCCGCGTAGATGGCCACCTGCGCGTACGAGCGCACCTCTCCCCGGGGAATGGAGCGCACCTGCTTCATCACGCTGTCGGAGAAGGGCAGGGGCTCTCCGGCGGGCTTCTTCGCGGCCATGGCGCACCTCACTCGGGACGAAAACGACGAAGGCCCCCGGTCCACTCAAGGAACGGAGGCCTCCGGGCCCAACAGTCTACTTCAGCGGCTCAGCTCTCCACGAAGGAGCGCAGGCGCTTGGAGCGGCTGGGGTGACGCAGCTTGCGCAGCGCCTTGGCTTCAATCTGGCGGATGCGCTCGCGCGTCACCTCGAAGTCCTGGCCCACCTCTTCCAGCGTGTGGTCGCTCTTCTCGCCAATGCCGAAGCGCATGCGCAGGACCTTCTCCTCGCGCGGCGTGAGCGTGGCCAGCACCTTCCGGGTCTGCTCGGCCAGGTTCATGTTGATGACCGCGTCCGCGGGCGACACCAGGCTCTTGTCCTCGATGAAGTCGCCCAGGTGGCTGTCCTCTTCCTCGCCAATGGGCGTCTCCAGGGAGATGGGCTCCTTGGCGATCTTCAGGACCTTGCGCACCTTGTCGAGCGGCAGCTCCATCTTCTCCGCGATCTCTTCCGGCGTCGGCTCGCGGCCAATCTCCTGCACGAGGTAGCGGCTCGTGCGGATGAGCTTGTTGATGGTCTCGATCATGTGCACCGGGATGCGGATGGTGCGGGCCTGGTCCGCGATGGCGCGGGTGATGGCCTGACGGATCCACCAGGTGGCGTACGTCGAGAACTTGTAGCCGCGCTTGTACTCGAACTTGTCCACCGCCTTCATCAGGCCGATGTTGCCCTCCTGGATGAGGTCCAGGAACTGCAGGCCGCGGTTCGTGTACTTCTTCGCGATGGAGACCACGAGGCGCAGGTTCGCCTCCACCAGCTCGCTCTTGGCGCGCTCGGCGCGCTTCTCGCCCAGGCGGATGGCGTCGTAGTTGCGGCGGAGCGCGTCCACGGGGAGGTTGGCTTCCTCCTCCACGCGCTTGATCTTCCGCACCGCAGTGCGCACGTCGCGGTCCAGGACCTCCAGCTGCTCAGGCGTGAAGTTGAGCTGCTTCTGGAGCTTCTTGGCGATGTTCGGGTTCTCGCGCGACTCCTTGAGCTGCGGGCGCAGGTCCTTCATCACCACGCCGTAGCGGCGCTCCAGGTCCCCGAGCTCCTCCTCCGCCTTCTCCACGCGCTCGATGAGGCCCTTGAGGTTCACGACGATGCGGTCCACCTGCTTCTTGTTCAGCCGCATCTCCTCCAGGACCTCCATCATCTTGGTCCGAAGGTCCTTCACCTCCTGCTTCAGCTCCTTCTTGCGAACCTCCGTGAGCTTCTTCTTCCCGGAGAGCTCCTCCTCCAGGACCTCGCAGTCCTTGGCGAACTTGCGGAAGCGCTCAATCTGCTTGGAGATCTGCTCGATCTTGTTGAGCTCGCTCTGCGCCAGCTGCGCGGGGGCCTCGCCCTCGGCTGCTTCCTCGGCGGGCTCTTCCGCGTTCTCCGTCTGGGCCTCTTCGGGCGCGTCCTTGATGACGTCGCGCACGCGCAGCTTGCCCGTCTTCAGGCGGTTGCTGATGTCCAGGATGTCCGCCACCGCGACGCGGCAGGCGAGCAGCGCACGCAGGACTTCCTTCTCGCCCTCTTCGATGCGCTTGGCGATCTCCACCTCTCCCTCGCGGGTGAGGAGGCTGACGCTGCCCATCTTGCGCAGGTAGAGACGGACGGGATCGTTGGACTTGCCACCCGGCTCGTCGTCCTCGTCCTTCTCGTCCTCGTCCTGGTCTTCCTTCTCTTCTTCGACCGCGACGGTGGGCTTGATCTCGTTGGACTGCGCGGCCTTCTGCGCGTCCACGATCTCAATGTCGTTGTCGCCGAACATGCTCATCACGTCGTCGATCTGATCGGACGACACGATGTCGGCGGGGAGGGCGTCGTTCACCTCGTCATAGGTGAGGAAGCCCTTCTCTCGGCCCGCGGCCAGCAGGTCCTTGACCTCCTTGCGCTCGGCGACGGGATCCTCCTCCACGTCGTCTTCCACGGCGTCCGGGTCCACCTGGACGGCGGCGGCGGCTTCCTCCGCGGCCTCCTCGGGGTCCACGTCGTCGGCCATGGCGGCGACGCCCTTCTTCTTCTTGATCTTCTCGGGCGCCTCGGCGGGGGCGTCCTTCGCCAGCAGCTCCTTCTCCTCGGGCTCCGCTGCCTTCGTGACCTTCGCCGCAGGGCTGTCCGGGGCCTTCTTCTTGCGGATCACCGGGTCCACCTTCTTCTTGGTGGGCTTCACGGATGCCTTGGGGGGCTTCTGCGTCGGCATTCGGGTACTTCTCCTTAAGAAAATCAGGTGCTTTGGCCTGGGCGAGCCGGCCGATCTACCGCAAAGTCGAGCTTTCTTACAAACGCGAACTCAAACCGGTTGCATTGGTCCCTTTGTTCCCGTTGCCGAGGAAGCGGGGGTCAGCTCATCCAGGACGCGCTTGCGGAGCGCCAACAGCTCCTTGCGCTCGGAAAGGAGCAACCGCGTCTCCTCTGTCAAATCAAAAGCCCCCTGCGTCTGTTCCGTCGCTCGCTTTATATAAACGAGCCGCTCGTCAATGCGCTTCTTCATGATGTCGCGGCACGCGAGGATGAACTCCGTTTCGAGTTCCATTCCCGCCGGAGAGAGCCGGCGGCCGGCCTCCAGGAGCGTCCGCTTGACGACCTCCGAGGCCTCGAAGAGCGCCTCCTCCAGCCCCTGCCCGGACGTCGTCTGGGCCAGCACCATCCGCAGTCCCATGTGGGACAACTCATCACACACGCGGAAGGTGTCCCGGGCCAGCAGCCGGGAATCCCGAAGGATTGCAGCCACATAGAGCGCTTCTGACTCCGGCGGAGGGCGCTCCGCCTGGGGCTTGGGCACCGGGCGGGGCACGGCCTGGACGGGGACGGCGTTGGGG
>NZ_RAWF01000437.1:0-4400 GCF_003612075.1 Corallococcus sp. CA041A | reverse complement strand
TCCGTTTCGGCCGGAGCACACGCACTCGCGGCCGTTTGCTCCCCGCCATGGCGATTCATGCTCGCACAGCAGCGCTTATGCATCCTTTGGATGCATCAGAATCGTTAATTTTTTCTCATCCCCTCAGTGCAGGACCCCGTCGTCGGAGATCCCCCACACCGGGTCGAAGCCATTGGTGATGTAGACCCGATCGAAATGGCTGTTGCAGCTCAGCACCATGGAAGCGCTTTGTGAGGGCGACAGCTTCGCGAGCCTGACGGCATGTTCGAAGGCGTCATCGGACGTCGGCTGGGCATTCTCGCGAGCGGCCCGGCAGGCTTCGGTCGCCACGGCATGAAGCCGGTACAGCCCGCGGAGCTGGTATGCCGTGCCAGAGAAGAAGAAGCACACCGGTGCGGCGAGGAGCAGTGCGAGCACCGACAACCGCCGGCTCGGCTTGGACACCCGTGACAGGATTCCCAGGACGGCCAGGGCGAAGAACAGCCCCGCCACGAGCACGAGCGGGAAATCCAGCAGCAGCAGGGCAAACGGGCCGAAGGCCACCGCCGTCGCCAGGAGCAACAAGAGGAACACTGGTAAGGCCAGGAGCCATGAGAGCACCGACAGCCGCCGGCTCGGATTGAGTGCCCGTGACAGGATGGCCGCGATGGCCAGGACGAAGGACAGCCCTGCCGCGGCCGCGAGCGGGCTGTTCCTGTAACCCATCCGCAGCGCTTGGGGAAACGGGGCGAAGGACACCACCGCGACCAGGAGCAGCAGCAGCGCCACGATGGGCACTGCCCGCCACAGGGTCGTTTCCTCCTCGAGTCGAAGCCACCTGGGGACCATGTCTTCGTGTGCCTCCGAGCCGGTTCGCGTCCGATGCTACTTCATTGCGCGATGCCAGGGCGTGAGAGGTCAGACGTCAGAATCGGTTTGATTGTCCTCGTCAGGATCTTCGACGTGGTCGAGTGCAATCCGAACCTGGTCTCGGTAGAATGGGACAATCTCCACGGCGGCCACGCGGTTGAGTACGTCTCGCGCCGCGGCGAAGTCGCCTGTCTGCTTGAGCTTGTGTGACTCCACGAGGGCTCGTGACAGTCGACGTGACCCATCCCGAATGCGGCGATGCATCTCACGCAAGAGCACCGCAGCTGTGCTGGGGTCATTCAATGCCCGCCGCGCTTCATCTTGTGTGAGGGCCACGTCTGGCGCGACGCGAAGCAGTAGTTCACGCACGTCCTCCGTCACTGGGAGCTCGCCATCCTCCGGGAGCTGGCCTCCTAGAGAACGGATTCGCTCCCAGTCGCCAGGGTTCATCCTCGTCCTCCGGGCCCCTGATGGCACAGCTCGAAAGGCCATTCGTGCTGGCCTTTGCAGCGCTCCATGCATGCACTGCAGTCCCCTGTCCATCGTGGCTTCTTCTGCCCCGCGCACAAGGTGTAGGTGTCGATGCAGTGCTGTCTCCAGCCGTCATCGGATGTGTCGTCAGATTCAGCGCTCGTTGCTTTCTGGGCCTGTCGCGATGCTTCGATCAACGTGGCGGTTTCGGCTGCCTCCGATGCCGTCAGCCCACAGCTTTCGGCACTCCGGAATTTCTTCCAGCAGCACACCGTCGATGGGTCCCCTGGGCGGCATGCATCCGTTGCTTGGGCAAGGAAGCCATTCGCGTTTCGGCTTGGGGACTGTTGCGTGGCGGTCGCACAGCTCGTGCTGAGCCCGAGTACGACAATCAGTCGCGTTGCGACCCGCATGTTCATGAAAGTCTCTCGGTCCCGGCAGGGCGTGACGGTCACGGCTTCGCCGCCTTGGCGCGCAGCTTCTCCAGCGTCTGGGCCAGGCGGCGGGCGCGGGTCTCTTCTTTCTTCGCTTCGGTGAGCGCCTTCACGAACTCCTTGCGGTGCGTGAACGCCAGGTTCGTGAAGACGTCCCGCAGCGCGGGCTCCGCGTCCAGCGCGCGCTGGAGGTCTTCCGGCACCTCGATCTCCCGAGGTGCCGTGTCCCGCTCCAGCGTGATGCTCAGCATCGCGCCGTCCTCGACGCCCGCGGCCTCGCGCACCTCCTTGGTGAAGCCCAGGTAGGTGATGCCTCCGTACACCATCAACCGGCTCCGGAAGGGCTGGCCGTTGACGGTGCCCACCACGGGCGGCCGGGCTTCGCCGTACTCCTCGCGGCTGTCGAACGGACAGCGCACGAACCGGCCTCCCATGTCGTTGGCAACCTCGAGCTTCGCCTTGAACTTGCGCGCGGCCATGAGCGTGTCCCGGGCCTACGGCTTGACGAACTTGAACGCGAACCGGTCGCTCGTGCCCCGGCGCTCGCCCGCGGCGCCCGGACTGGAGCTCCAGTCGCGCGTGTCCTCCGGGTTGCGCCAGGTCTTGCTCTCCTCCTGGAACTGGAAGCCCGCGGCCTGCACCTCGTCACGCACCAATTGCTCGTCGATGCGGTGCAGTGTCTGGCCTTCCGTGATGCCCGTGCCCGCCTTCGCGCTGGAGTCGAGGATGACGTACACGCCGCCCGGCTTGAGCGCCTGGAACACCGCCGCGTTCATCTTCGCCCGGTCGACGCCCAGCCATCCCGTGTCGTGGTAGATGATGTGGCTCACCACCGCGTCCAGCGTGCCGTTCAGCTCGGGCGGGAAGGGCGCGTCCAGCTCACGGTCCAGGCGCACCACGTTCTGGTTCATCGGCCGCGCCAGCCGCTCCTGCCACGGCTTCTCCGCGAACCGCTCCAGCACGACCTTGGGGTTCTCGCCGTACACCTTGCCCTCGGGCCCCACCGCGCGCGCCAGCAGCTCCGTGGTGTAGCCGCCACCCGCCATCAGCTCCGCCACGTGCATGCCGGGCTTCACGCCCACGAACTCCAGCAGGGCGGCCGGATGCCGGCCCGCGTCCAGCTTGCGGTCCGCCTCCGTGCGGTCCGGCGCATCCACCAGCGCCTGTGCGGATACGGCCGCCGCCTGCGTCTGGGGGGAAGACGCCGGAGCCGTGGGCGTCGAGTGGGAACAGCCCGCGAGGGCCAGGAACGATGCCGCCATCAGTGCATTTCGCATGGGCGATCCATACCGCCCGCGCCCGCGCCTGCCTTCCGAAAAGAAGGTCATTGTCCGCTTGCGGGACGCCACGTGCCACGAGCGGACACCGCGCGTCCGTCCCGGAGGCCCTCCGACCCGCGGGGCGGCCGTGGCGCTAGAGTTGCAGCCCGCCTCGGACCGACGCCATGTCCCAGCTCCTCCAAGACGTCCGCCTGTCGCTGCGCCGGATGCGCCGCGAGCCCGTGTTCACCACGGTGGTGGTGGCCACGCTCGCGCTCGCCATCGGGGCCACCACCGCGGTCTTCAGCCTCGTGTATCAGGTGCTGCTCAAGCCCCTGCCGTACCCCGAACCCCAGGAGCTGCTGCGCCTCTACCAGTCCACGCCGCAGCGTGAGCGGGGCGGTGTGGCGTACTCGTACCTCCAGGCGTGGCGCGAGCGTCCGAGCGCGTTCCAGGCCATCGAGGGCGCCACCGCGATGGACTACACGCTGACCGGTCCGAGCGCGGCGCAGCGGGTGCGCGCGGGGCTCGCGACCCCGGGCCTGCTGTCACTGCTGGGCGTGCGGCCCGAGCGTGGACAGGACTTCGGACCGGAGTCCCAGGGGGCAGGGCGCGACCGGAGCGTGCTCGTGTCCCACGCCTTCTGGTGGAGCCACTTCGGTGGACGCGCGGACGTGGTGGGCCAGACGCTCACGTTGGATGGCGCGCCCCACGTCGTCCAGGGCGTGCTGCCCGCGTCGTTCCGCTTCTGGCCGGGCGTGGACCTGTGGAAGCCGCTGACGCCCGCGCCCCCGGGTCAGGCTTCGGAGGAGCTGTACCTGCGGGGCGTGGGCCGGTTGCGGCCGGGTGTCCCGCTGGAGCGCGCCCGCGCGGAGCTGGAGGCGCACTCGCGCGCCTGGGCCGCGACGATGGGCGGGAGTGAAGCGGCGCCCGGGGTGCGGCTGGTGCCGTTGCATGAGCAGGTGGTGGAGACCTCGCGCGAGCAACTGTGGCTGCTGGCCGGAGTGATGGCGCTGGTGCTGTGCGTGGCGTGCGCCAATGTGGCGAACCTGCTGCTCGCGCGCGCCAGTGCCCGCGAGCGCGAAGTGGCGGTGCGCGCGGCGCTGGGCGCGGACCGGGGACGGCTGGTGCGGCAGTTCCTGGCGGAGAGCGCGGTGCTGGCCCTGATGGGCGGCGCGGCGGGCCTGCTGCTGGCGTTGTGGGGGATGGACCTCCTGCGCGTGTTCGTCCCCGGAGAGGTCGTGTCGCCGGAAGAACTCCGGCTGGAGCCGCACGTGCTCGCCATCGCGGCGGGCCTGTCGCTGACGACCAGCGTCCTCTTCGGCCTGGTGCCCGCGCTGCGCGCATCCCGCGCGGAGGCGAAGGGGGCGCTCGGGGGGCTTCGCGG
>NZ_RAWF01000436.1:0-4495 GCF_003612075.1 Corallococcus sp. CA041A | reverse complement strand
GGCCTTCCGGACGCGCTGGAGTTCGACCCCACCGCCGCGCCCGTGGATGACCTGGAAGCGGACCTCTCCGCGCCGCTGCCGCCCCCGCCCGCCGCGGGCCCCGCGGACGGCCTGGAGATGCTCAGCTTCATCGACGACAGCGCCGGCAAGGACGCCGGTGGCCGCGTGCAGGTGAAGCGCTTCCACGTGCGCCGCCGCTCCGGGAAGATGTTCGGCCCGTTCGAGGAGGGCGTCATCGTCAAGATGCTCGAGGACGGCCAGCTCCTCGGCAACGAGGACGTGTCGCCGGACTCGGAGGCGTGGTCCGCCATCGGCACCGTGCCCGTGTTCGCCGCCGCCATCCAGCGGCTGATGGAGGGCCCGGCCAAGGCCGTGCCGCTCGCGGCCACCCCGGGCGCGCCGGCTCCGGAGACGACGGGCGCCGCGGATCCCGCCAACCCCCAGGCCAGCATGGAGCGGCTGCGCCAGCTCTACGAAGGCCGCATGGCCGCGGTGTCCGTCGTGGACCGCAGCGCCTCCGACGCGAAGTGGAAGAAGCGCCTGCCCGCCATCATCGCCGCGGGCGTGGCGGTGGTCGTGCTGGGCACCGGCGCCAGCTTCGAGGCCAGCCGCTACGGCGCCTTCGGCCGTAACAAGTTCTTCCCGGCCCGCGTGTCCGCCGGCTCCGCCGAGGCGAAGCTCGTCGAGGAGGCGCGCAAGGGGCTGCTGGCGGACACGTACGCCAGCTACAAGGATGCGCGAAAGAAGAGCGCCCAGGTGCTGGCGAAGAACGAGTACCCGGAGGTCCGCGCCCTCTGGTGCCAGTCCGTCGCCTACCTGCAGCGCCGCTACGCGGACGGAGAGCGCTCCGACCTCACCGCGTGCGGCAAGCACATGGAGTCCATCGAGCTGCTGGGTGAGAAGAACGTGGAGGTCATCAAGACCACCGCCGGCATCGCGCTCACCCAGCGAAGGGCCGCGGAGGTACAGGCCCGCCTGCAGGACGCCGCCAGCCGCGAGGACAACCAGGGCGACCTGGAGCTCTCCTTCCTCCTGGCGGAGTCCTACGCGCAGCAGAAGGACATCCCCAACGCCGTCGCCACGCTGACCAAGCTGCTGGAGAAGGACGCGAAGTCCGCCAAGGCCCACCACGCGCTGGGCAACCTGTACCAGGCGCAGGGCAAGGCCGACGAGGCCGCCAAGGCCTACGCGGAGGCGCTCGCCGCGGATCCGCAGCACGCCGCCTCCGCGGTGGAGCTGGCCGCGGTGGAGCTGCTGGTGCGCAAGTCGAACATCGAGCAGGGCGCCCAGGCCGTGGAGAGCGCCCTGAAGCTCCAGGACGCGCTGGGGCCCGCCGAGCGCGCCCGCGCCCTCGGCCTCAAGGGCATGGCCCTCTTCCAGCAGTTCAAGCCCAAGGAAGCGGAAACGGAGCTGAAGGAGGCCCTCAAGGCCAACCCGGACTCCGAGTTCATCAAGGCCCAGCTCGCCCAGGTGCTGCGCTCGCAGCGTGACTACGACGGCGCGCTGCCGCTCTACGCCTCGCTCGCGAAGGAGGACAAGGACAACCTGGAGTTCGTGGACGGCCACATCACCGCGCTGGTGATGACGGGCAAGATGCAGGACGCGCTCACCGCCGTGGAGGCCGCCAGCAAGAGCTTCCCCAACGAGGCGCGCATCGCGTACCTCTACGGCCGCATCGAGGACGCGCTCGACAAGCCCACGGAGGCGGAAGGCCACTTCAAGCGCGCCAACGCCGCCGACGCGAAGCTGGTGGACGCGGGCCTGTACCTGGGCCGCCTGTATCTCCGGCAGCACCGCAACGCGGACGCGCGCGGCCTGCTGGAGGCCGCCGCGCAGCAGGCGCCGGAGCACGCGGGCGTGCACGCGGGCCTGGGAGAGCTGGCGCTCGCGGAGAACAACAGCCTGCTCGCGCAGCAGGAGTTCGACCGCGCCGTACAGCTGGACCCCAACCTGGCGGACGCCCACCTGGGCCTGTCACGCGTGGCCCTGCTCAATGGCGACGCCACCCGCGCGGAGACGGAGGCCAACCGCGCCCTGGAGCTGGATCCGCACCTGTTGAAGGACGGCCGGCTGCAGCGCGGCCTGGTCCTCTGGCGGCTGCACCGGCTGGACGAGGCCGCCGCGGAGCTGGAGAAGGCCAAGGCGGAGGACCCCCGCTCCATCACCACGCCCATCACCCTGGGCGCGGTGCTCCTGGAGAAGGGCGACCTGGCCGGAGCGGAGAGCAACCTGGGCCTCGCGCTGCGCAACGAGCCGTCCAATCACGAGGCGCTCTACTACCTGGGCCTCGTGCGCGCGAAGCGCGCCGAGTACACCCAGGCGCTCGACAGCATGAAGACCGCCGTGGACCGCGCGCCCAAGCGCCCGGACTACCACTACGCGTACGGCGTCATCCTGCGCGACGCGAAGCGGCTGCCGGACGCCGTCGAGCAGTGGAAGGCCGCCGTGGAGCTGGAGCCCAACTACGCGGACGCGCACGAGGCCCTGGGCCACGCCCACCTGGAGCGCGCCCAGTTCGACGACGCCATCGCCTCCTTCGAGGCGGCGCTCAAGGCGGATCCGCAGCGCACACGGGTGATGGGCGCCATCGGCGACGTGCTCTTCAACGCCGCCCGCTGGGACGACGCCGTTCGCCGCTACCAGGCGGCGCTCAAGGCGGATCCGAAGCTCACGTACGTCTACTACAAGGTCGCCCGCGCCTTCACGGAGCAGGCCCAGTACGCCAAGGCCATCGACTGGTACAAGAAGGCCACCAGCGTCGAGCCGGACAACGCGCAGTCCTTCTACTACCTGGGCTTCGCCTACAAGGAGCGCAACAAGCGCAAGGACGCCATCACGGCCTTCAAGGAGTACCTGGTGAAGAAGCCGGACGCGGCGGACAAGAAGGACATCGAGGACGAAATCTACGACCTCGAACACTGACCGGGACTGGCGGGCGGGCCTCTCGTTCCAGGCCCGCCCACCCCTCCGGTAGACCAGCGGCGGGGCCCTTCCGGTCAGCCCCCGGGGCCTGGGGGCGTCCGGCCTTGAGCACCCGGTGCGTGGTGAGCCTTGCCGGCCCACGCCCGGGATGACTACAAGGCGAGCCCCTATGCTGGACCTCCGGAACGTTGCGCAGAACTTCGATGCGGTCGTCGCCCGACTGAAGACTCGGGGCGGCAGCCTGGACCTCAGCCCCTTCCAGTCGCTCTTCCTGGAGCGCCGCGACCTCTATGTCTCCATGGAGGCGCTGGCCGCGCGCCGCAACGCCGCCAACGAGGAGATGAAGCGCAAGGCCAAGGAGGACCCGTCCGCCATGGAGAAGCTCCGCGGCGACCTGCGCGGCGTCTCCCAGGAGATCAAGGAGAAGGAGTCCCGCCTCAAGGAAGTCGAGGACGAGCTCAACCGCATCCTGCTGGTCATCCCCAACGTGCCCCACGACTCCGTCCCGGTGGGCGCGAGCGCGGACGAGAACGTCCAGGTGAAGACCTGGGGTGAGAAGCCGAACCTGCTCTTCACGCCGAAGCAGCACTTCGAGCTGGGCGAGTCGCTGGGCATGCTCGACTTCGAGCGCGCCGCGAAGGTGTCCGGCAGCCGCTTCACCTTCTACAAGGGCGCCCTGGCGCGGCTGGAGCGCGCGCTCGTCACGTTCATGATCGACGTGCACACGTCCAAGGGCTACACGGAGCTGCTCCCGCCCTACCTCGTGCTGCGCGAGACGATGATGGGCACGGGCCAGCTGCCCAAGTTCGAGGACGACGCCTTCAAGACGTCCGGCGACCCCGAGCGCTTCCTCATCCCCACCGCGGAAGTCCCCGTGACGAACTACCACGCGGACGAAATCCTGGAGGGCGACCAGCTCCCCATCCGCTACTGCGCCTTCAGCCCGTGCTTCCGCGCGGAGGCCGGCGCCGCCGGACGCGACACGCGCGGCCTCATCCGCCAGCACCAGTTCCACAAGGTGGAGCTGGTGAAGTTCTCCCAGCCGGACAAGAGCCTGGAAGAGCTGGAGGCCATGACGGATGACGCGTGCGACATCCTCCGCCGGCTGGGGCTGCACCACCGCGTGATGCTGCTGTGCACCGGGGACATGGGCTTCGGCGCGCGCAAGACGTACGACATCGAGGTCTGGCTGCCCGGCCAGGGCGCGTACCGGGAGATTTCGTCCTGCTCGGACTGCGGCGACTTCCAGGCCCGCCGCGCGAAGATCCGCTTCCGCCCCCAGAAGGGGGACAAGCCCCAGATGCTGCACACCCTCAACGGCAGCGGGCTGGCCGTGGGGCGCACGAGCATCGCCATCCTGGAGAACTTCCAGCGGGAGGACGGAAGCGTCGCCATCCCGGAGGCGTTGGTGCCGTACATGGGCGGGCTGAAGGAATTGCGCCCCCTCTAAGTAGGTCGCCAGAAGTTCCGAGACAAATCCGGGTCGCATGCGCAGTTTCTGGAGCATGCGACCGGCAAGGAGCCCTGCCGAGCTGGGGCTGACAGCATACGACATGCGGAAGCTGGAGCGGGC
>NZ_RAWF01000435.1:0-4520 GCF_003612075.1 Corallococcus sp. CA041A | reverse complement strand
GCTTCCAGGACGATGCGACCTCCGCTTCCGCCGCCACCGCCCCCATTCGCGAAAGCTACCCTTGTCCAAGGATCGGACATCGTGGTGGACGCCAAGCCACCCAGGCCACCTCCGCCACTCACCGAAACGACCTTCCGAATGGTCAGCGTCCTGGCTACGGAGAGCTGAATGGCGCCACCACCAGCGCCACCGGAGCCAGTCTGGCTAACTCCATTGCCTCCCGCGCATCCCCCAAAGAGTGGCGAGATGGCCGATGCCTGCTGGACCCCCATGTCACCCCCCGTGGTCGAGGTGTTTGAGGTGCTGCCGCCAAGCGCTCCAATCGTTGCACCGCCCGCGCCGCCTCCACCTCCGCCCAGGATTTGTAGCCTGGCTTCACCCCCGGATTCGTCCGAGTAAACTTGTCTCGTCCCCATCTTGCCCTGCGACGCTGCGCATGCTCGATTGCCCCCGGTTCCGGGAACCGGCGCTCCGTTCACGATGCGCCCACTGGCCAGGATGTCATGGCTCAGGGTCGCATCCCCATACACCGCGAAGATGACCGGGCGGCTGCCTACAATGCGCAGTTCGCCGCCCAGGGCCAGGGTCCGCACGGGAATGAGAAGGATTTCGGGGGCGTCTCCAGACTGGGGCAGAGTTTTGATGGTGAAGTCTCCCGTATCTGGGCCAGCGCCAGCGGGCGCCCAGGTGCCGACGCTCGTGTCGAACACCACGGCCCCGGTGGTTCGCAGTTCACCAATCTCCTGGCTTGGGATGCTGTTCGGATCGAAGTTGCTCGGGACAAAGGGAAACGTGACGCATTGGCCATCGGCACGGCAAACATGCGGAATCCCAGACCCGTCTTCGCCGCAAGGCTGGTTGAGTTGTGCCGGATCGGGTGAGTAAAGGCAGGACGAGTTACGCGTGCAGCCCGCTACCTGAGTGCAATCCTTGGCCGGGCAAGGTGTGGGTATGCCAATGCATGCACCGCTGCCATTGCAGGAACCTGGATCATGGCAGACGTCGCCATCGATGCAGGGCTTTTCCAAGCAGTCGCTGTCCTCGCAGGATTTGTGGCCATCGCAGTCGGAGTCGATATCCGCGGTGCACATTTCAATGGCCCCCGGGTAGATGTCCGAGCGGGAGTCATCACAGTCGGGCAATTCCGTGCCGGAAACACTCGCGACGAAGCCGTCGCCATCCCGGTCCGCAGCCAGCAAGGTGACGGTCCAGTCGATGGACTTGCCGGGCGGTGCATCCAACGCACGGTCCTCGTGGACCTCCACGAGTGCCCCCGCACATTGATTGCCGTTGAAGGCAGAGAATGAAGTCACCGTCACGTTCAGCCGATCGCCCCACGCCGCCTTGCGGACCATCGCGACCTGAACTTCCTTCGCGTCAGGCCCCTTGAGCTGGTCGGAGGGAAGGTCTGTTCCCACCCGATTGCTCCCGTCACCTATCTCTACGCGTAGGCACTGGGGTCGGTAGGACGGGTACTTCACGGTCACGCGAAGCACGCCCTCGGCGGGCTCCTTCATGCGGCAGGCGGACAGCAGCACCACGCAGGTCAATAGACAGAACAGACGCATGGTGCCGCACTGTACCCGTCAGCCCTCCATTGCTGGAATTCCAGGCGGGAGGCGGGTCAGGGGGCCGTGCAACCACCTGAGGCCGGAGGGCTGATGAGGTGCCCAATCGCGAGGGAACAGGACTGGACGCTGCGCAGGTGGATGGAGCCCGCGGCGCCGCCGCCTCCGCCGCCGCTGCCTTCGGTATTGAAGGCGTCCTTGATTCCGTCAGAGCCTTTGACGGGACCTGCCGTGCCGGCCCCGCCAGCGCCGCCGCTTCCTCCTGTGTCATTCCCGCTGTCGCCGCCAGCGGCTGGGTTCGCTGAGTCCTCGCTGCCATTGGCTCCATCCACGCCGTCATTGTTTGTACTGCTGCCACCCCTGCCACCACCGCCGCCATTGGCAGTGACGCGGGCACTCGCATGGAGCGTCAGCTGGAAGGCTTCGAGCACCACCCGGCCGCCGCTACCGCCCCCGCCCGCGCCCCCTCCAACGCCTCTCTGTCCACCGAAGCCACTCGCGCCGACGGCTTTCGAAATCGTCAGATTGCGTGCGACCGACAACTGGATGGCGCCGCCTCCGGCTCCACCCGTGCCGGGAGTGGCGGAACCATTGCCGCCACCGTTGCCGCCCGGGCAGCCTCCCAGGAGGGGCTCGGCCCCGGTGGGCCGGGATGTTCCCGCAGCGCCAAACCTTTGGCTGTTGTTGTAGCCCGCTCCTCCGTTAACGCCAGGCGTGCCATTGCCAGCGCCGCCACCGCCACCGCCAGTCTTTCCGCCGTACGTGCCGTTCCCGCCCTGGGAGGCGCCGCAAGCCGCGGTGGGATTCATGATGCTGCCCGAGGCCAGGATGGACTGGCTGACGTTCGCGTCGCCATAGACCGCCAGGATGACAGGGGAGGAGCCAGTGATTCGCAGAGTCCCATTCAGCTCGAGTGTCTTCACCGGAATGAGCAGCACGGGCGGATTCCCGTTCTGCTGCGGCATCGTCACGATCTTGAGCGACGCCGCGGTGGAGATGGCACTCGTGGGGCTCCAGCTCTTGTCTGCGGTGTTGAACGTGACGTCAGCGCTGGTCTTGATCTCACCGATGTCCGCGGCCACGACGGACGTCGGATCGAAGTTGTAGGGCCGGTAGGGGAACGGAGTGCACGTGAGGTCCGCCTGGCACACGCCGGGAACTCCTCCTGAGGTCGTGCAGAGGCCGTTGACGTCGGGCTCGAACTCGCAGTCGCTCGTGGCCGAGCAGACCTGCTTGACCCGCTGGCACAGCGGCGGCGTGCAGACCTTGGGCGTTCCCACGCAGTGGCCGTTCCCATCACAGAGGTCCGGCTCGGTGCACCTCTCGGTGTCCTGGCAGGGAGTCGTGTTGGGGCTCGGAGTGAATTCACAGGCGCCCGTGCTCGTGTTGCAGGTGCCCTGGGCCGCCAGGCACTGCTCCGTGGTGGTGCAAGACAGCGGGGTGCCCGAGCACGTCCCGTTGGCGTCGCACTTGTCTGCGTTCGTGCACTTGTTGCCGTCGTCGCAGGGCTGGCCCGCGGGGGAGCTGACGGTCTCGCACATGCCTGTCTCGGGCTTGCACTCCTGACGTGGCTGGCACGCGCCACCAGGCTGGGGACAGGTCTTCGTGCTCTCGGGGGCACACCGCGCCTCGCGGCCCGTGCCCACACAGCGGTCGTTCAGCGTGCACGCATCGCCGTCGTCGCATGGCGTGCCGTAGCAGTTCGCCTCCTGGCAGCCCACCAGTTCATTGCAGTTGAGGTCCACCGTGCCGCCGCAGGTCTCGGTGGCGCCAGGGTGGATGTCCGCGTTCAAGTCGTCGCAGTCGGGCTGCTTCCTCCAGGTGGCACCCGTGAGGTGCTCGTCCTTGTCGCTGTCCTCGGCGGAGAGCCGGAGGTCCCACCGGGCGAACGCCTTCGCGGGGACGACCACGGGCTGCTCGCTGGAGCGCGTCTCCACGACCTCGCCCGCGCACCGGTCGCCCGTGGCCTCCGTGAACGACGACACCGTGAGGCTCAGCGCCGTGTCCCAGTCCGCTTTGCGGCGCACCGCGACCAGGACCTCTTGCTTCTCCGGGTTCTTGAACGCGCTGGCAGGGATGTCCGTGGCCTCCTGGTGCCCCTTCGCGTCCTTCGCCTCCACGCGCACGCACGCGGGCTTGAAGGTGCCGTAGGTCACGGACACTCGGATGGCGCCTTCGTCAGGGGCTTTCTCCCCGCAGGCGGCCAGCATCAACACACATCCCAACAGGCAGAGCCGATACATGGCTCCGCAGCTTACCTGTCGTCCCTTCTCCCCTGAAACCTCGCGGCTGATGACGTGACCCGTGGCCAACCCGACACGTCAGGGGGCGGGGGTGGGACAGCCACCCGTAGGGGCAGGGCTGAGCACGGCGTCGTTCAGGACGCAGGAGCGAACACTGCGCAGGTGGATGGAGCCCGCGGCGCCACCGCCGCCGCCGCCAGCACCGTTCACCAGCACGAGCGTTCCTCCGTTGTCGCCGGACGTGGGGGCGCTTGAGGTGCCACCCTTGCCACCATCTCCACCCAGGGGAGTTCCATCCGCGCCGCCGTTGGCGCTGCCGTTGGAGTCCTCGCGGCCACTCGCGCCAGCGCTTCCATCACTGGCAGCGGCGCCCTCGCCACCACCGCCGCCATTGGCGGTGATCCGCGCGTTGGTCGTCAGGTTCACCTGGAAGCCTTCCAGCACGATGCGGCCGCCGCTCACGGAGAGGACCTTTTCGACGGTCAGTGTCCTGGCGACCGAGACCTGGAAGGCGCCACCACCAGCGCCGCCCAGCCCGCCGGCCGCGTTGCCCGTGCCTCCGCCAGCGCCGCCCGCGCACCCACCGAGAAGAGGCGTGGAGGCCGAGCCTTGCTGGGAACCTGCGTCGCCCGGCGTGGCGTTGGAGTTGACCCCCTTGCCGCCAATGGCTCCGGCCGTTGCTCCGCCCGCGCCACCGCCGCCGCCACCC
>NZ_RAWF01000434.1:0-4526 GCF_003612075.1 Corallococcus sp. CA041A | reverse complement strand
CGCCTGCCCGACGCCCCGACGCTGAAGCGGATGACCGCGCGCTTCGCCCCCGTGGACGTCAAGGTGGACGTGTCCAAGCTGCCGGACGCGGAGAAGCGCGCCCTGGCCAAGGTCCTCCAGGCGGCCCGCATCATGGACCCGCTCTTCCTGGGCCAGGCGTGGGCGGGCAACCAGACGCTGCTGTTGGACCTGGTGAAGGACACCACGCCCCTGGGCAAGGAGCGGCTGCACGCGTTCCTGCTCAACAAGGGCCCCTGGTCGCGCCTGGACGAGGCGAAGCCGTTCATCCCCGGCGTGCCGGCCAAGCCGGACGAGGGGAACTTCTATCCCGCCGGCGCCACCAAGGCGGAGGTGGAGGCGTGGGTGAAGAGCCTTCCGGAGGCGAAGCAGCACGAGGCCACGGGCTTCTTCACCACGCTGCGCAAGGGGACGGACGGCAAGTTCGTGAGCGTGCCCTACAGCGTCGAGTATCAGGGCGAGCTGGGCATGGCCGCGCAGCTGTTGCGTGAGGCGGCGGCGCTCACCCAGCAGCCCACGCTGAAGCGCTTCCTGGAGACGCGCGCGGCGGCGTTCCTGTCCAACGACTACTACGCGAGCGAGGTCGCGTGGATGGAGCTGGACGCGAGCGTGGACCCCACCATCGGGCCCTATGAGGTCTACGAGGACGGCTGGTTCAACTACAAGGCCGCGTTCGAGGCCTTCATCGGCGTGCGCGACGACGCGGAGACGCAGAAGCTGGCGAAGTTCAGCGCGGAGCTCCAGGAGCTGGAGAACAACCTCCCGATTGAGCCGGGCCTGCGCAACCCGAAGCTGGGCGCATTGGCCCCCATCCGCGTCATCAACAGCATCTACTCTTCCGGAGACGGCAACCGGGGCGTGCAGACGGCGGCCTTCAACCTGCCCAACGACGAGCGCGTGGCGGCGGAGAAGGGCACCAAGCGCGTGATGCTGAAGAACATCCAGGAGGCCAAGTTCCAGCGCGTGCTGCTGCCCATCGCGAAGGTGGCGCTGCCCGCGAAGGACCGCAAGGACGTGTCCTTCGACGCCTTCTTCACGCACATCCTCATGCACGAGCTGATGCACGGCCTGGGGCCCCACAACGTCACCGTGAACGGGAAGCAGACGACGGTGCGTCAGGCGCTGCAGGCGGCCTCCAGCGCCATTGAGGAAGCCAAGGCGGACATCTCCGGCCTGTGGGCGCTCCAGCGGCTGGTGGACAAGGGCACGCTGGACAAGGACCTGCAGCGGACCATGTACACGACGTTCCTCGCGTCCGCGTTCCGCTCCATCCGCTTCGGCATCGACGAGGCGCACGGCAAGGGCATCGCGCTGCAGCTCAACCACTTCCTGGACACCGGCGCGGTGAAGGTGAACGCGGACGGCACGTTCGAAGTGGTGCCGGACAAGATGCAGGCGGCCGTCACGTCGCTGACGAACCAGCTCATGGCCCTTCAGGCCTCGGGCGACCGCACCGCCGCGGAGGCGCTGCTCGCGAAGCAGGGCGTGGTGCGCCCCTCCGTGCAGAAGGTGCTGGAGCGGCTGAAGAACGTGCCGGTGGACATCGAGCCGCGTTACGTCACCGCCGACTCGCTGGTGAAGGACTTCGGCGCCCCGGCCGCGGCGAAGTAGTGTCCCCGGCCACGCTCCGTCCTCCCGCGCGCGTTTTTCGTGCGTGGGGGGCGGGGCCCGGCCAGTAAGGGAGCCATGGCGCCCGAGCCCTCCACCCGTCCCGCCCCTCCCGACCCGTGGGGCGTCGTGCTCGCGCTCGCGGTGGTGGGCGCGTGGGGTGGGCACCTGGCGTGGATGCTGGTGGGGCCCGCGCTGCCGTGGGCTTCACCGCTCCCTTGGCTGCATGTCCTCCTGCAGATGTGGCTGTCCACCGGCCTCTTCATCACCGGGCATGACGCCATGCACGGCACCGTGTCCCTGAATCGCCGGGTGAACGCGGCGGTGGGGATGCTGGCCTGCTTCCTCTTCGCGGGGTTGTCCTACCGCCGGCTGGTGGTGAACCACCGCGCGCACCACGAGGACCCCACCGGCGAGCACGACCCGGACTTCGCGGCGCGGGGCGTGTCGTTCTGGCCGTGGTTCGGGGCCTTCATGGTCCGCTACACGACGTGGCTGCAAATCGCGGTCATGGCGCTGAAGTTCAACGTGTTGCTGTGGCTGGGCGTGCCCCAGGCGCGCATCCTGGCCTTCTGGGTGCTGCCGTCGGTGCTGGCCACCGTGCAGCTGTTCTACTTCGGCACCTACCTGCCGCACCGGCGCCCGGAGACGGAGGGAATGGCGCCGCACCACGCGCGCTCCCTGCCTCGCAACCACCTGTGGGCCCTGCTGTCGTGCTTCTTCTTCGGCTATCACTGGGAGCACCATCAGTCCCCCGGCACGCCCTGGTGGCGGCTGTGGCGGGCGAAGGACGCCCGGCGGTAACCGGAAAAGGGGCTGGGGCGTTATAGAGGGAGTCATGCGCGACAAGCTCCCTCCCGAGCCCCCTGGCTCCGAAGTGACGCCCGAGAAGCTCTACGTGCGCCGCCGCGAGTTCATCAAGAACGCGGGCCTGTTCGCGGGCACCGCCGCGGTGGTGGGCGGCGGGCTGTACCTGCTGGGCATGAAGCGCACCCGGCCCATGGACGGCTTCGTGCCGGACGCGGGCGCGGTGGCCCAGCCGGTGGTGCCCGCCCAGGGCCTCTTCAGCACGGACGAGCCGCGCACGCCCTACGAGGACATCACCACCTACAACAACTTCTACGAGCTCGGCCTGGACAAGAACGACCCGGCCCGCCGCGCGCACCTGTTGAAGACGCGGCCGTGGACGGTCGTCATCGACGGGGAGGTCCACAAGCCGTGGACCGTGGACGTGGATCAGCTCATCTCCGCCTTCCCGCTGGAGGAGCGCGTCTACCGGATGCGGTGCGTGGAAGCCTGGTCCATGGTGATTCCGTGGCTGGGCCTGCCCCTGGGCAAGCTGCTGGACCGCGTGCAGCCCACGTCGTTCGCGAAGTACGTGGCCTTCACCACGCTGGAGGACCCGGAGCAGCTGCCCGGCCAGAAGAGCCCGGTGCTGGACTGGCCCTACGTTGAAGGCCTGCGCCTGGATGAAGCGCGGCACCCGCTGACGCTGCTGGCCACGGGCCTGTACGGCAAGCAGCTGCCCGCGCAGAACGGCGCCCCGCTGCGGCTGGTGGTGCCGTGGAAGTACGGCTTCAAGGGCATCAAGTCCATTGTCCGCATCACGCTCACGCGCGAGCAGCCGCCCACGACGTGGAACATCACCAACAAGCGCGAATACGGCTTCTACGCCAACGTGAACCCGGCGGTGGATCACCCGCGCTGGAGCCAGGCCTCGGAGCGCCGCATCGGTGAGACCTCGCGCCGGCCCACGCTGCCCTTCAACGGCTATGCGGACGCCGTGGCCGGCCTCTACAGCGGCATGGACCTGAAGCGGGACTTCTGAACGATGGCCTCCTCCAAGCTCCCCTGGCTGAACCCCGCCATCGCCGTCGGAGGACTCTCCCCGCTGCTGCTGCTCGCGATGCAGGGGGCGCAGGGACAGCTGGGGGCCAACGGCATCGAGTTCGCCCTCAACCAGACGGGCCTCTTCGCGCTGGCGGTGCTGCTGGGGTCGCTGGCGTGCACGCCAGTGCGGCTGGTGACGGGCTGGACGTGGCCCGCGCGCATCCGCCGCACGCTGGGCCTGCTGGCCTTCACCTACGCGGCGGCGCACTTCCTCACCTACTCCGTGTTGGATCAGGGCCTGGACGTGCGCGCCATGGCGGAGGACGTCTTCACCCGGCCCTTCATCACCGTGGGCTTCACCGCGCTGATGCTGCTGGTGCCGCTGGCCGTCACCTCCACGAACAAGTGGGTGCGGAAGCTGGGCTTCCCCACGTGGCAGCGCCTGCACCGGCTGGCCTACGTGGCCGCGGTGCTGGGCGTGGTGCACTTCGTGTGGCGGGTGAAGAAGGACGTCACGGAGCCGGTGCTCTACGGGGCCGTCCTGGCGCTGCTGCTGGCCGTGCGCGTGGGTGAGGTGCTGCGCAAGCGGCGGGCGCTCGCGCGCCCGGCCTGAAGCTTCGCTACTTCGCGGTGGCGCGGGGCAGCGGGAGGATGGTGTCCACCAGCGTCATCAGCTGCGCGCAGCTCACCGGCTTGCGCACGAAGGCGCTGATGCCGGCCTTCTGGCCCAGTGCGCGCACCTCCGCCACGTTCGGATCGCCCGTCATCATCAGGATGGGGACCTTGGACAGCCTGGCGTTGCTGCTGGCGCGGATCTGCCCGGCGAAGTCCGCGCCGTTCATCCCGTCCATGTGGAAGTCGGTGAGGATGAGGTCCACCTGCTCCGCCTCGGCGACCTTGAGGCCTTCCTCGGCGGACTCCGCCTCCAGGAACTCGAAGCTGCGGGCCATCAGGTAGATCTTCAGCAGCGTCCGGATGGAGCGGCTGTCGTCCACCAGCAGCACGCGCTGCGGACCGGTCCCCCCGGTCGGACGGACCGTGGGCGTGCTCCCCGTGGGACGGGGGGGCGC
>NZ_RAWF01000433.1:0-4571 GCF_003612075.1 Corallococcus sp. CA041A | reverse complement strand
CTCCCGAACAGGCCGTGGGGCATGTGCGCAGGGTGGGGTCGGAGGAGCGCGCGAAAGCCTTCGCGGGAGGGGATGGCATTTCCGATGCGACGGCAGGGATGGGCCGCGCTGTGCGCGGTGACGACGCTGGTGCTGTCGGGTTGCAAGGAGCGTGAGGTCGCGGGCACCTGGAGCAATTCCTCCGGGTCCGTGGCGCTCAGCCGGGACGACTCGCTGCTCTACGTGGTGGACGCGGACAACGGCATCCTCGCCGTGGTGGACACCGCACGCCGGGAGAAGGTGTCCGAGGTGCGGGTGGGCCCGCGTCCGGAGCGCGTGGCGGTGGGCCCGGACGACACCGTGTACGTGACGAACCGGGGCGGCAGGAGCGTGTCCGTCATCCGCAAGGGAGACGCGGTGGAGGCCGCGCGCGTTCCGGTGGGCGTGGAGCCCACGGGGATGGCGCTGTCTCCGGATGGCAGCACGCTGTACGTGGTGAACAGCGCCATGCGTGAGTCCGCCGCGCGGGGCAGCCTCACCGCCATCGACACGGGCACGCTCACGGCGCGCTGGGAGCTGCCGCTGGGCGAGGAGCCGCGAGGCATCGCGCTGCTGGAGGACGGCCGCAAGGCGGCGGTGTCGCTGTTCCGGCAGGGCGACGTGATGACGGTGGACCTGTCGGACGCGAACCAGCCCCAGGTGATGCGCGGCGGCACGGACCTGCTCGCGAAGGCGAACCGGCCGTCGCCCCCTGCTGCCCCCTCGGAGTTCGAGCCGCTGCCCATGAATCCCCAGCAGGGCCCGCGCTCCTTCCGGTCGCGCGGCATGGTGGACCTGTTGAGCGCTCCGGATGGCCGGCGCCTCTTCGCGCCAGTGCTGTGGTCGCGCGAGGATCCGCTGGGCGGGCCCGTGGACGGCCGCGGACCCAATCCGGGAGAGTCGATGTACGGCGGCGGGACGCCCTGCGGCGCGTCGGCCGGTGGCGGCGTGGTGGCCGCGGGCCTCATCACCTTCGACGCGGAGGACGAAGCGCCCCGCCCGGTGGTGGACGACCTGGACGAGTGCAAGCCGCCGCCGGAGGAGAAGCCGGACTACCCCACGTCGCTCGTCGCGAGCCCCTTGTTCGACACGCCCCTGCAGGGGCCGGCGGCGGCGGTGGTGGACCCCACGGGCGCGTGGCTGTTCCTGGTGAACCAGGACTCGAACAACGTGGCCATCCTGCCCTCGTGGCGCCGCTCCGGTTCGGACCTGGTGAACGAGACGAGCCCGGTGCGGCAGCTGATTGCCGTGGGGGCGGGCCCCAACGGCATCGCGCTCACGCGGGACGGTCGCAAGGCGTACGTCTACAACGCGTTCGACCACACGGTCAGCACGCTGGGGTCCAGCGGCAACGCGTTCGGGGACATCCGCGAGGAGGGTGAGCGCCTGGTCATCGTGGGCGACACGCTGTCGCCGATGGCGGCGGCGGGCCGGCGGCTGTTCTTCAGCGCGGTGGATGCGCGGATGACCAGCCCGTCCGTGGCGGTGTCCTGCGCGTCGTGCCACCTGGAAGGCCGTGAGGACGGCCACGTGTGGGGCTTCCCGGACGGGCCGCGCCAGACGCCCAGCCTGGCGGGGCGCATGACCACGGCCACGGCGCCCTTCCACTGGAGCGGCGAGTTCTCCGCGCTGGGGGACTTCATGAGCGCCACGGTGAAGGACCGCATGGGCGGCCAGGATCTGGACGCGGACACGGTGGCGAAGCTGGGAGCGTTCATCGACGCCATCCCCGCGCCGGACAACGCGTTCCACGGCGAGCCGCTGACGGCGTCCCAGACGCGCGGCGCCGCTCTCTTCACGCAGGCGAAGTGCGACACGTGCCACACGGGCGCGGCGCTCACGGACAACCGCAACGTGGACGTGGGCACGTTCGTGCTCTCGGGCGTGCTGAAGGACGCGGCGGCGGTCATCAAGACGGGGCTCAACACGCCGTCGCTGCTGGGCGTGGGCCGCACCGCGCCGTACCTGCATGACGGCAGCGCGCCCACGCTCAAGGCCCGCCTGATGAACGGCCGCGAGACGAACCTGCACGGCACGACGGCGGGGCTGTCCGACGCGGACATGGACGACCTGGTGGCGTACCTGGAGACGCTGTAGCGGGGAGCGAACCGCACCGGCGCGGTCATTCCCTCTGGGGATGACCGCGCAGTGCAGGGTTCTTGCTTGAGCCGTGCCGCGAGGGCATGGAGACCCCCGCTCATGGGTCCCACCTCTCAGTCGGCGGGTTCGCTCCGTCTCAAGATCGCGTCTTCGCCCTGGGGCCTGGTGGCGCTGCTCCTGGTCCACCACTTCGGGCTCTGGGCGTGGACGGCCTGGCGCCGGGACATCCCACCGCTCCTGGTGTTGGATCGCTGGGACTCGCACCACTACAGCACGCTGGTCCTGGAGGGTTACTCATGGCCCCTCTGGGCCTTCCTGCCGCTGTACCCGGGCCTGGTCTGGCTGGTGCGGCAGGGGCTGGGGGGCACGCTGCCGCCCCAGGTCGTCGGCGCGGCCCTGTCCACGGCATGCCTGCTGGGCTTCGTCGCGTGGAACACCCATTGGGCGCGGCAGGGGCCGGAGCGCGAAGGGATGACGGCCCGGACGCCTTGGGGGTGGTTCGTCTTCCTCTACGCTCCCGCCAGCTTCGCGCTCCATTCGCACCACACGGAGGGGCTCTTCCTGCTCCTGTCGTTCGGGGCCCTGGCGTGTGCTTCGCGTGGGCTGCTCCTGCCCTCGGCCGTGCTGGTTTCGCTGTGCATCTTCACGCGCAACCAGGGCTGCTTCGTGGCCATCGCCGCCGCGCTCCTGGCAGCCATGCGCGAACCGTCGTGGCGCGAGCGCTTCGTGCGGTTCGGCTTCATGGGGTGTCTGGCGCTGGTGGCGTTCGGAGGTTTGCTCGTCTTCGAGTGGAGCCGCTCCGGCGACCCCTTCATGTTCCTGAAGGCCCAGCGGGAGTGGAATCACGTGGACTCTGTCTGGGGCGCCATCCGGGGGCTGTGGTTCGGCAATCCCTGGCACAAGGGATTCAACGGCTGGCTGGTGCTGCGGAACGTCTTCGGGGCCGCGTGGCTGGTGTTCGGGGTGATGTTGTGGCGACGCGACCGGGCCCTGGGCCTTTATGTCCTGCTGTCACTTCTGGTGATGCTGCCTCAAGGCGACCTGGGAAATGCCTTCCGCTTCGGCGCGGTGCTCTTCCCGGTCATGTTCGTCGCGGGCGACTGGCTGGCCACGCGTCCCAAGGCGTTGCGCTGGACGGTGGCACTGCTGCTCGTGTGGCTCAATCACAAGGCCACTCACGCCTACGCCATCGCGAAGTGGCCTTACTGATTCCGCCGCGGGCTACTGCGCAGCCGGTGCGGGCACCACGGGCTTCGGACTCGCGGGCACTGGCGCGACAGGACGCGGGGAGGGGACCGGCGACGGTTTCCGGGCGCCCGTGCCCGGAGGAGCGGAGAGCAGGTCCTTCGAACCCGCGCGCGGCGCGGTGAGGCTGTCCAGCGGCTCCAGCGGTTCATCCAGCAGAAGGCTGTCCCCCGCGTCGGCCGGAAGCTCCGAGCCCGCGTCCGCCGTCGTATCCCTCACGCCGTGATTCGACGTCACCGCGAGCCGGGCCACGTCCATCGCGCGGTCGGGGTCATCCCCCAGCCAGGTCACGACCACGACGCACGGCGTGTCGTCATCCCACGCCACCACCTGCGTCATGCCCTGCACGGGGTTACGGCGCGCGGCGGCCTTGCCCAGCGCCGGAATCTCCTCACCGCCCACGTTCAGCGTGGGCTCGAGCAGCGCGCGAACATCCGCGTTCGCGTAGTTCGGCTGGCAGTCATACGCCACCGACACGGACACGCCCGCCAGCGCCGCTGAACGCAGCGAGCACACGGGCCCGCACGTGGGACACGCGCGCTCCTCCTTCATCGTGAAGCCGTTCAGCGTGAGGTCGCGCAGGTCCGCCGGAAGCAGCTCCTCGCACGAGGGCAGCGTCAGCGTGGACGGCCGTCCCGGAATCCCGATGGCCCCCGCATCCGACGCTCCCGTCGCGTCCGTGCCCGCACCGGGCCTGCTGCACGCGCCCAGGGCGAGCGCCATCAGCAGTGCACCCCGTCCGACCCTCATCCCGTTGGCTCTCCTCACCGACGCCATGCGCGCGGCGCGGATGGTAGACCGTGCCCGGCCCCCGTCATCAGCATTGTGGCGCGGCTGCCGCTTTCCGGACGCGACCGGATGGCGGGGGAGAGGTCGGGCAGGCCGGCCTCGTTCATGGGCGGAGCGTGGGCTAGGCTGCCTGCCTTCCTCCACCATGCGCCTCTCCGGTCTCCTCAGCCTGTCGATCCTGGCCCTGGCGCCGGCCATTCCCGCCCGGGCCCAGACGTCCAGTCCGCCTCCCCGGAGCGCGACCCCCGACGAGTCCTGGAGCGAACCCGGCAAGCCCGCTTCCGAAGTCCCACCCGCACCACCGGCACCCGCGAGTCCCCAGGCCGCTCCCGGCGAGGAAGTCCCCTCCCGCGTCCAGCCGCCGCCCGAAGCCGAGGGCTGGGAGTCCTTCCCCGGCGCCTCCAGCCCCGCTCCTGTCC
>NZ_RAWF01000432.1:0-4677 GCF_003612075.1 Corallococcus sp. CA041A | reverse complement strand
CACCCACGTAGTCCAGCACCGAGTGCAGGTCCTGCGACACCCAACGGCGCAGCGGCAGCCGGCCGAACAGCGGACGCGACAGGATGCCCGCCGCCGCGCTGTGGTCCCTCATCCGGCGCCACTCGCGCCGCACGGCGCCCTCCGGGCGCGGAGGAACTGGGGGCAGCAGGGGCTCGGGGCCTCGGACCTCGTACATGACGTGACTCCTCTCCCGGCCTTCGTGGCCTTGCCCGGAACGGTAGCCATGCCTCCAAACCCAGGCGCTGGAGCCGCCCTGGCCCCACGCCCGCCTGCCTGTGCCAACAGTGGTGGGGAGGCTGACTACCCCACGAACTGTTGACTGCTCAGCAAGGGGGCTTCCACCCACCCCTCCCCGACGGGCAGACTGTTGTGCGCACTCAGGCCCTCACATTTCGAGAGGACCGACCGCTCCCGGGCGGTGGGTGCCGCGCCCCACCAACAAAGAGAAGACGATTCATGGCTACTGGTACGGTGAAGTGGTTCAACGATGCGAAGGGCTTTGGCTTCCTCACTCAGGACGGCGGTGGTGAGGACGTGTTCTGCCACCACAGCGCCATCAACATGGACGGCTTCCGCACGCTTCAGGAAGGTCAGAAGGTGGAGTTCGAGGTGACGCGCGGCCCCAAGGGCCTGCAGGCGCAGAACGTCCGCTCAGTGGGTTGATCTCCACCCGCTCCGGGTCAACCCCAGAGCACGGAAGCCCGGTCCCGCTCACGTGGGCCGGGCTTCTTCATTTTTACAACCCACCCAGAAGGAATAACACGCAATTCCTTTCAAACCTTACACCGTCCAAGGAATCAAGGGGGGGCTGGTGAAAGTCCGAAAGACGTCTGTTAGGCTTTGATCCTGCGAGGGAGGGCGCACCTATGTTCGAAGTCACCAACGATGTCAGCCGTCGGACCATCACTGCCCGCATGAGCGGTTTCATGCGGCCGAACGAGATGAAGGAGTACGTGGCCGTCTACAAGAAGGCCACGGACAGCTACGGCGGGGGGCGGCACCTGGTTCTGGCCGACATGCGGGGCCTGCGCCCGCTGGAGCCGGAATCCGCGAACCTGTTCTCCGAGGTCATCAACCACGGGCGCAAGAATGGCTGTGCGATGTGCGCGCACGTGTCGGACTCCACCATCGCGCGCCTGCAGACGGCCCGCGTGGCGTCGGAAGCATCCCCCAACGACGACATCACCGTGGATTGTGTGTCGCTGGAGGAAGCGCAGAACCAGCTCGCCAAGGCGCGTGTGCGCCTGCTCAACGGCGAAGGCATGTCGGCTTCGCGCTAGAGCCGTTCCTTCCGGGCAGGACGCCCGCGAACGCCCCGTCTCCGGCAAGGCCCGGAGCCGGTAGCCTCCCGCGGAAGACGCCCACCCGGAGCTTGTTTCATCCCCTTTGTTTCAAATGAAAGGCGCGGGTGACGGAGCCGTCACCCGCGCCTTTTGTTTCATGCCGTGAGGCCTCAGGCCGCGCGGTCGTGCGCCGCGGACGCGTCCACGGGGTGCGCGGAGTGCGGTCCCTGCGCGCGGGGCGGCTTCTTGCGGAAGGACAGCTTCTCCATCGCCGCGAACACCACCGGCACCACCAACAGCGTGAGGAAGGTGGAGGTGATGACGCCGCCGATGACGGAGATGGCCATGGGGGCGCGGAACTCGGAGCCGATGCCCGTGCCCACGGCGGTGGGGACCATGCCAATGGCCATGGCCGCGCTCGTCATGAGGATGGGGCGCAGGCGGCGGGGGCCGGCCTTGAGCAGGGCCTCGTCCACGGAGTCGCCTTCACGCAGGTGATGGAGCGCGCCGTCGATGAGGAGGATGGCGTTCTTCGTCACCAGGCCCATCAGCAGGATGACGCCAATCATCGCGCCCATGCTGACGTGGTAGTTCGTGACGACGAGTCCCAGGAGCGCGCCCACGAGCGCCAGCGGCAGCGACACCATGATGGTGAAGGGGTGCTTGAAGGACTCGAACTGGCTGGCGAGCACCATGTAGATGAAGACGAAGGCCAGACCGAACGCGATGCCGAACGCGTCGTTCTGCTCATCCAGGCTCTTCATCTGGCCGTCGTAGACGATGGCGT
This sequence comes from Corallococcus sp. CA041A, assembly GCF_003612075.1. Taxonomy (NCBI): domain Bacteria; kingdom Pseudomonadati; phylum Myxococcota; class Myxococcia; order Myxococcales; family Myxococcaceae; genus Corallococcus; species Corallococcus sp. CA041A. The sequence goes on along the minus strand of NZ_RAWF01000432.1, from coordinate 2,586 downwards.
AGCCGGGCGGCAGCGGCTTCTGGGCGATGGCGGCCTTGAGCTTCGTGGCCACGTCACCCAGCGCGGCGCCCTTGGCCAGCTGGGACACGACGGCCACCTGGCGCTCGCGGTTCTCGTGCTCGATGACGCTGGGGCCGTCCTTGAGCGACACCTCCGCCACGTCCGTCACCTGGTGCAGGCCCTTGGGCGTGGCGATCATCAGCTGGCGCACGCGCTCCGGCGTGGCGCGGTCCTGCTCGCGCAGGCGCACGCGGATGTCCGTCTCATCCGTGCCCTCGCGCAGCTTGGCCGTCACGTCACCGTCGATGGCCAGCCGCAGCTGCGCGGCGAGCGACCCGGCGGACAGGTCCATGTCCGCGGCGCGCGCGCGGTCGATTTGAATCTGGAGCTCCGGCTTGGCCGGGTTGGAGTCCACGCGAACGTCGGAGGTGCCCAGGGTGCGCAGGATGCTGGCGACGCGCTCGGCCTCCTCGTTGACGCGCTTCAGGTCCGGGCCCACCACGCGCACCATGATGGGGAACCAGTCACCCAGGCCTTCGATGGACGGCGGGTCCGACAGGGTGATGGCGGTGGAAACCAGGTTGGGGACCAGCAGGGCGCGGGCCTCCTCCTTGAGGGTGCCGATGCTCTTGGTGCGCTTATCCTTGCCCACCGTGAGCACGCGCATGCGCGCCTTGTAGACGTCTCCGTTGGGACCGACCGTCGTGTAGATGTCCGTGACCTCGGGGATCTTCTTGAGGAGGACCTCCGCTTCCGCGGCGCGCTCCGTCGTCTGCGCCAGGTTTGCGGAGTCCGGCAGCTGTAACTCGACAATGAGCTGCGAGCGGTCCTCCGCGCTCATGAACTCCACGCCCAGGCGGCTGGCGGCGCCGAAGGACAGGACCAGCGCCAGCACGGTGAGGCCGGCGGTGGTCCACTTGTGGCGCAGCACCCAGCCCAGGATGCGGGCGTAGGTGGACTCCGTGGCCTCCAGGAAGCGGCGCAGCGCGCGGAAGACGGCGGGCTCGTGCCGCTGCTCCCCCGGCTTGTGCGCCTTGGCGAAGCGCGCGGACAGCATGGGGTCCAGCGTGAAGGAGATGAACAGCGAGATGAGCACCGCCACGGAGATGGTGATGCCGAACTGCTTGAAGAACTGACCCACGATGCCGGGCATGAAGGCCACGGGGATGAACACCGCCACCAGGGCCAGCGTCGTGGCGAGCACCGCCAGACCCACGTCCTTGGTGCCGTTGGACGCGGCGCTCATCGGGTCCTCGCCCTGCTCCAGGCGGTGGGTGATGGCCTCACGGACCACCACCGCGTCGTCGATGAGCAGACCGATGGCCAGAGACAGTGACAGCAGCGTCATCTGGTTGAGCGAGTAGCCCAGCACGTACATCACGAAGAACGTGCCGATGACGGACGTGGGCAGCGCGAGCGCGGAGATGAACGTGCCGCGCGGGTCCAACAGGAACATCAGGATGATGAGGACCGCCATCAAGCCGCCGAAGATGAGGGCGATCCACACCTCGTGGGTGTTGGCGCGGATGAGGTCCGACTGGTCGATGAGGAGCGTGGCCTGGAAGCCCTGCCCCACCACCGGCCCCATCTCCGCGAGCGTCTTCTTCACCGCGTCGCTGACGCTCACGGTGTTGGAGCCCGGCTGCTTCACGAGCTCGAGCACCACGGCGTCGCGGGCGTTGAGGCGCGCGGTGGTGCGGCGCTCGGCGACGCCGTCCGTGACGGTGGCGACTTCCTCCAGGCGCACCTGCGCGCCGGTGCTGCTGCGGGCGATGGGCAGCTTGCGCAGGTCCTCCACGCTGATGAACTCGCCCATGGCGCGCACGGTCAGCTCGTTGGGCCCCAATTGCAGACGGCCCGCGGGCAGGTTGAGGTTCTCCATGGCGATGCGCTGGGACACCTGCGACGGCGCGATGCCCACCGCGCGGGCCTTGTCCAGGTCGATGTCGACCTGGATTTCACGCGTGTCACCGCCGGTGATGCGCACCTCCGCCACGCCGGCCAGCTGCGCGAGCGCGGGCTTGATGCGGTCATCCAGGAGCTTGCGCAGCGCCTGGGACTGCATGTCCGCGGAGATGGCGTAGGTGAGGATGGGCGCGGCGGACAGGTCCACGCGGCTGACGATGGGCGCGTCCGCGTCCGTGGGCAGCTTGTTGACGGCCTGGCCCACCTTGTCGCGCACGTCCTGGACGGCGGTGTCCAGGGCGGTGCCCAGCGTGAAGGACACCACCACGGTGCCCACGTTCTCACGGCTGAAGGAGTGGATTTTATCCACGCCGCTGATGCCGGCGACCGCGTCCTCCAGGGGCTTGATGACCTGGGTCTCGATTTCGCCCGGGCCCGCGCCTTTGTAGAGGGTGTTGACCACCACCACGGGGAAGCTGACGTCCGGGTAGAGGTCGGTGCCCAGGCGCTTGAGGCCCATCACGCCCAGCACGATGAGCAGCAGGGACACCATGGCCGTGAACACCGGCCGTCGAATGGAAACGTCACTGAGAATCATGGAAGAGCTCACGCACGCCGCGCGCGAAGAAAGGCCGCGGCGAAAAGGGGCGGCTTGCGGCTACTTCACGGAGACGCGGGTGC
>NZ_RAWF01000431.1:0-4721 GCF_003612075.1 Corallococcus sp. CA041A | reverse complement strand
ACCATGGTGCGCTCCGGGGCCTCCTCGTCCACGGGGACGGGGGTGGGCGCGGCAGCGGCCTTCTTCGCGGCGGGCTTGGCGGCGGCCTTGGCCGGGGGCTTGGCGGCGGCCGGGATGACCGGGTTCGCCTGGACGGTGGCGGCCAGGTGCTCTTCCTCGGTGGCCTTGGCGCTGGCCTTCGCGGCGGGCGCGGCAGCGGCGGCCGGAGCCTTGGTCTTGTAGCGGGCCAGCTCCAGCTCGGCGACCTTGAGCGCCTTGCTCTTCTCCTGGACGGACGTCTGGAGGCGGGCGACTTCCTGCGCCTTGATGGCCTCGCGGCGCTCGAGCTCCGCCTTCTGCTTGGCGTTGAGGTCCTCCAGCTCCTTGGCCTGACGGGCCTCCAGGTCCTTGCGGTCCTTCTGCGCCGTGGCGAGCTTCGCGGCCGCCTCGTTGGCCTTGGTCTCCGCCGCGGCGACGCGGGCGTTGAGGTCCTTCTCCGCGCGGGCGCGGGTGCTCTGGGCGTTCTCCAGCGCCAGCTCCAGGTCCTGGGCCTTCTTGGTGCGGGTCTGCACCTGGGCCTGGGCCTCCTTGAGCTTCGCCTCCGTGTCGGCGGCGAACTTCTGGGCCTCCTGGGACAGCTGCGTGATGCGCTGCTCCGCCTTCGCGAGCTTCGCGGCCAGGTCGTCCGACTGCTTCTTCGCCTCGGCGGCGGAGGCCTGGGCCTGCTGGGCCTGCTGCTGGGCCTGGGCCTGGGCCTGCTGGAGCTGTCCGGCCAGTCCGTCGCGCTCGCTGGTGAGCTTCTTCTGCTGCTGCGCGCCCTGCTGCAGCTGCGCGTCGCGGTCCGCGATGGCCTTGCGCGCCCCGTCCAGTTCGCCGGAGACGTTGGCGACCTGCTGGTTGAGCGCGTCCGCCTGCTTCTTCGCCTCGGAGGCCTGCTGCTCCAGCTGGCCTTCCAGCTGCTTCACGTGCTCCGTGCGGGTGGAGACCTCGCGGTTGAGCACCTCCGCCTGACGCATCTTCTCCTGCGTCACGTGCGTGAGCTTGCGGAGCGTGTCCGACAGCTCCTTGCCCTTGGTGTCGACCTCGTTCTGGAGGAGCTCCTCACGGCGCTGCGACTCGTGGGTGAGCGTCTGGAGGCGGTCCTCCAGGTCGTGCCGCGCGTCCTCCGTCTGCGCGAGCTTGGAGGACAGCTGCGTGACTTCCGACACGCGCGTGCCCAGCTCGTGCTTGGTGACGATGAGCTGCTCGGCCAGGTCCTCGCCGTTGGCCTGGGCCTCGGTGAGCTGGCGCGTGAGCTCCGCCTGGGTGCTGGCGGCGGCCTGGCGGGACTGCGCGTGGGTCTGCTCCTCGCGGGCCAGCGCGTCCTGGGTGCTGGCGAGCTGGCCCTGCGTGTCGGCCAGCTGCTGCGACGTGGTGTTCAGCTCGGCGAAGAGGTTGTCGCGCTCGCCGGTGAGGGCGTTGATGCGCGCGGTGGTCTCTTCCGCGAGCGCCGCGTGGGCGGTGCGCTCCGCGTCGTAGCTGCCCTGCGTCTCCGACAGGTCCGCGCGCAGCTGGCCAATCTGGCCGGTGAGGTCCTGCTCCAGCGAGTCCTTCGCCGCGTTGAGCGCCTGCAGGTCCGCGATGCGCGCGTCGCGCTCCTCGGTGGTGCGGGCGAGGAGGCCGTTGGTCTCCTGGAGGATGTCGCGCGTCTCGTTGAGCTCCGCGTCCAGTTCGTCGCGGTGCGAGGTGACCTTCGCCAGGTCGGCGCGCGTCGACTCCAGGGTCTCCTGGGTCTGCGTCAGCGTCTGGCTGGTGGCCTCCAGCTCACCGCGCGTCTCCGCGAGCGTGCCTTCCGTGCTGGAGAGCGTCGCCTGCGTGTCGGCGAGCGTCCCTTCCGTTCGCGCCAGCGTGTCCTGCGTCTGGGCGAGCGTCGCCTCGGTGGTGGCCAGCGTCTGGCTGGTGGCCTCCAGCTCGCCCTGGGTGGACGCGAGCGTCCCTTCCGTCTGCGCGAGCTTTGCCTGCGTGTCCGTCAGCGTCTGGCTGGTGGCCTCCAGCTCGCCACGGGTCTCCGCGAGCGTACCCTCCGTGCTGGAGAGCGTGGCCTGCGTGTCGGAGAGGGTCTGGCTGGTGGCGTCCAGCTCACCGCGCGTGGTGGAGAGCGTCTCCTCCGTCTGCGCGAGCCGGGACTGGGTGTCGGCCAGGGTCTGGCTGGTCGCCTCCAGTTCGCCGCGCGTCTCCGCCAGCGTGCCTTCCGTGCTGGAGAGGGTGGCCTGCGTGTCGGCGAGCGTCCCTTCCGTGCGCGCCAGCGTGCCCTGCGTGTCCGCGAGGGTCGCCTCGGTGGTGGCCAGCGTCTGGCTGGTGGCCTCCAGCTCGCCGCGCGTGGTGGAGAGCGTCTCCTCCGTCTGCGCCAGGCGCGTCTGCGTCTCGGAGAGCTGCTGGCTGGTGGCCTCCAGCTCGCCGCGCGTCTCGGAGAGGGTGGCCTCCGTGTTGGAGAGCGTGCCCTGCGTCTCGGAGAGCTGCTGGCTGGTGGCTTCCAGCTCGCCGCGCGTCTCCGCGAGGGTGGCTTCCGTGCTGGAGAGCGTGCCCTGCGTCTCGGTGAGCTGCTGGCTCGTGGCCTCCAGGTTGCCGGTCAGCTCGGAGATGCGCGCGTCGCGGTCGGCGACGTCCGTCTGCAGGCCCTCGATGGTGCCGTCGCGCTGGGCGACGGTGTCCTCGAGCGAGGCCACTCGCGCGGAGAGCTGTTCGCCCTGGCGCTGGGAAGCGTCCAGCTGCTCGGTGAGCGCCTGGATCTGGCCGTTGAGGTCCGCCTCCAGGGCGTCCTTCGCCGCGCGCAGGTCCTCCAGCTGGCTGGTGAGGTCCTGCTCCAGCGCGTCCTTGGCCTGCTGCAGCGCCTGGATCTCCGCGGTCAGCTCGTTCTCGCGGTCCTCCAGGTGCGTCTTGACGGCCTCGACTTCACCTTCCAGCTCACCGATGCGCTCGCGGTGCTGCTGGATGGTGGCGTTGAGCTCCGCCTCGCTGTTCTCGTTGCGGGCGATGGTCTCCTGCAGCTCGCGGTCGAGCGCGGAGATCTTCCCGTCCCGCTCCTCCACGCGCTGCGTGAGGTCCGCCTCCAGGGCGTCCTTGTCCAGCCGGAGCTGGTCGCGCTCGCCGGTGACGCGCGCGATGTCGGACTCCAGGTCCGCCACCTGCTGCGTGAGGCGCTGCTCCAGGGCGGCGCGCTCGGCGTTGAGGCGCTCAATCTCCGCGTCCGAGCGGCTGGCGTGCTCCTCCGCCGTGGTGGACCGGGCCTCCAGGCCGCGCACGGTGGCGTCGCGCTCCTGCTCCGTCTGCGTCAGCCGCTCCTGGAGGGCCTGCAGCTCGCCGTCCAGTTCGGCGTAGCGCTGGTCGCGCTCGCTGACGGTGCGGGACAGCTCGGACTCGAACTGGTCGCCGCGCTCGCGCAGCTGGAGGATGTCCGCCTCGTTGGCGCGGACGGTGTCCTGGAGCTTCTGCTCCTTGACCTCGAACTCCAGCGTGACGACGCCGAGGTGCTTCTCCAGCTTGTCGAACTCGTTGCGCCAGCTCTCCAGGTCCGCGCCGCGCCGGGACAGCTCCTCGTCGCGGAGGTTGACCTCCTTGCGCAGGACGTTGATGTCCTTTTCCTTGGAGGCGACGACCTCGATGAGGTCCTTCTCCGAGGAGAACTTCTGGAGGAGCAGGTCGTCGACGGTGGCGCCGTGCTCGCGCTCCTTCTGGACGATGGACTGCTGCGCGTCGTTGAAGCGCCGCAGCAGGTCGTCCACCTGCATCTTCAGGCCCTGCAGCTCCACGTCCTTCTCGTGGAGGCGGTCCTCGACGGAGAGCAGCTCGCGCTCGCGGACGCTCCAGATTTCCGACAGGCGCGCGAGCTGGGCTTCACGCGTCTTCAGCTCGTCCCGGAGGATCTGGACCTTGCCCTCGGGCGTGCCCATCAGCTCGCGGCGCGGGGGCGGGCGCTTGAGCTGACGCGACTCCGCCAGCAGCTCCGCCTTGCGGTCCGCGATGGACGAGAAGGCCCGGTCCATGAAGGCCTTGTCCTCGTCCGTCATGGCGCTGCGGCGCTCGCGCTTGGGCAGCTTGGGCGGAGCGCCCGTGCGCACGCCGGGCATGGGCGGCGGGGCTTCACGCGGGGCGCCGGAGAGCGCGGCGTCCAGGTCCGCGTCCGAGTCGTCGGAGCCGGGCGGAACGATGCCCGCGCTCATGGAGGCCAGCTCGCCCATCTCGAACGGGATGACGAGGTAGCCGTCCGCGGCGGCCGGCGTCTCACGGTGTTTGTTCAGACCCTCCACGCCGGAGTCGGAGGAGAGCAGGAGGACCTTGAGGTTCTGGCCCCACTTGCCCTTCTTGATCTGCCCACAGAGGGCGAAGCCGGACTGGTCCGGCAGCTCCGCGCGCACGACGACGAGGTCCGGTCGGCGCTTCTCCAATTCCCGCTGCGCGTCTGACGCAGTGGTGGCCATGGCCGTGTTGTAGCCCGCGCTCTTGAGCACGGAGGCCATGCTGAGTGCGAAGTCGTTCTGGCTTTCGACGATGAGGACGCGACGCTCCATGAAGCCCTTCACCCAGCAAAAAGTGCAGTGAAAACCGCCACATCCTATCGGGCGGGCACAAGGCTTGGGAAGTTTCCGAGCAGTGCTCGGTCGGCTGCCTCACGAGTTCTTGCCGCGAACCGCTCCCTGGCCGACAGGGGGGCCCGACTCGGGGGGCACGCCTGCTTCCGGATCCCGCCCGGGGAAGTTGGTGGG
>NZ_RAWF01000430.1:0-4741 GCF_003612075.1 Corallococcus sp. CA041A | reverse complement strand
CTTCGTAGCCGAGCGACGTCAACGCTTCGACGAGCTCGGGCTCAAGCCCGAGCTCGTCGAAGCGTTGACGTCGCTCGGCTACGAAGAGCCTACCCCCATCCAGGCCGCCGCGCTCCCGCCGCTGCTGGCCCAGAAGGACCTGCTGGGCATCGCCGCCACGGGCACCGGCAAGACGGCCGCGTTCTCGCTCCCGCTCCTCCAGCACCTGAAGCCCGGCGCCGCCGGACCGCACAGCACCTCCGCGCTGGTGCTCGTGCCCACGCGCGAGCTGGCCATGCAGGTGTCCGAGGCCATCCACCGCTACGGCCAGAAGCTGGGCGTCAGCGTGCTCCCGCTCTACGGCGGCCAGGAGATTGGCCGGCAGCTGCGCGTGCTCAAGCGCGGCGTGGACGTCATCGTCGCCACGCCGGGCCGCGCGCTGGACCACTTGCGCCGCAAGACGATGAAGCTGGACCAGGTGCAGACCGTGGTCCTGGACGAAGCGGACGAGATGCTCGACATGGGCTTCGCGGACGACCTGGAGGCCATCCTCTCCGAGACGCCCGAGAAGCGGCAGACGGCGCTGTTCTCCGCCACCCTGCCCCCGCGCATCGCCAGCATCGCGGAGCGCCACCTGCACCAGCCGGTGCGCGTGCGCATCGAGAAGGAGAAGCTGGAGGCCGGGGAGATGCCGCGCGTCCGGCAGACGGCCTACATCGTCCCGCGCGCGTTCAAGATCGCCACGCTGGGGCGCGTGCTGGACCTGGAGTCCCCCACCGCCGCCATCGTGTTCTGCCGCACCCGCACGGAGGTGGATGAGCTCACCACGTCCCTCAACGGCCGGGGCTGGCGCGCCCACGCCCTGCACGGCGGCATGAGCCAGGAGCAGCGCGACCGCGTCATCAAGCAGTTCAAGTCGCAGGCGGCGGACCTGCTCATCGCCACGGACGTCGCGGCGCGCGGCCTGGACATCCCCCGGCTGACGCACGTGGTGAACTTCGACGTGCCCAACGCACCGGAGGCCTACGTGCACCGCATCGGCCGCACGGGCCGAGCCGGCCGCGAGGGCGTGGCCATCACCCTGCTGGAGCCCCGCGAGCACCGCCTGCTGCGCAACATCGAGCGGCTCACCGGTCAGCGCATCGAGGTCACCGCGGTCCCCACCGTGTCGGACCTGCGCGCGCGCCGGCTGGAGATGATCCGCTCGTCGCTTCGCGAGGCGCTCGTGGGCGGGGAGCTGGACGCGTTCCGCGGCATCGCGGAGGACCTGTCCGGCGAGTTCAGCGTCATGGACGTGGCCGCCGCCGCCATCAAGCTCCTCCAGGAGAAGGAGGACGAGGGCAAGGACTCCGCCGAGCAGGACATTCCCCAGGTGTCGGCGCCGGCGGAGCGGAAGTTCTCGCGCACGGAGCGCTCCGGTCCTCCGGGCAAGTTCGCGGACCGAGACGCCGAGCGCCCGTCGCGAGGCCCCCGCACCGCCGACCGGGGCGAGCGCGGAGAGCGAGCCGAGCGCGGCGAACGGGCTGAGCGCGGCGAACGGGCCGAGCGGGCCCCCGCGCGTCCCCCGCGCGCGCCGGAGTGGAACGTCACGCGCCTGTTCATCGGCGCGGGCCGCACCGCGGGCATGCGGCCGGCGGACCTGGTGGGCGCCATCGCGGGCGAGGCGGGGCTCGACTCCTCGCGCATCGGCGCGATCCACATCGCGGACATGTACTCGATCGTGGAGGTGCCGGAGCCGGAAGCCGCGCGCATCATCTCCGCGTTGAAGGGCTCCACGCTGCGCGGCCGCAAGGTCACCGTGCGCCGCGACACCCGCGACTGACGTCCTTTTCGCGTCACCGGCCACCCGTCATGGGCGGGCCGGTGACGCACGCGTCAGACCGCGTCCGGGTCCAGGTCCCGCGCGCGCCCCAGCAGCAGCGGCGACGCGATCCGGCTCTCCGGGTGCATGCGCAAGAGCGTGTGGATGACGCCGCCCAGCCCCGCCATCAGCCCGGGCGAGAAGGCGTCACGGGCGAGCCCCGCAACCGGCCCCCGCGCCTCCAGGCCGGAGATGAGCTCCGCGTCCAGCGTCTCCCGCTCCTGCCCGAGCGGCTCCGAGGACAGCCGCCGCGCCGTCTCCATCAGCTCCCACAGTCCCAGATCGCCGTGACACAGGGTGTGGATCCAGCCAAAGCCCTCGCGCACGGCCGCGGCCCGGGCCCGCTGGAACAGGTCCTCGTAGCGCGGCAGCCCCGTGCGCGCGAAGAGGTCCGCCGCCGCCAGGCCGATGCCCGTGCTCCCGTGGCACCAGGTCGTCAGCTGATCCGTGGCGTCCGGGCGGCGCAGGTCCGTCCAGTTGCCCACGTCCGGCCGGTAGAGCCCGTCCACGAAGTCGAAGGCGCGTTCGGCCAGGCTGCGCCACCGGCGCCGGTCCGCCGCCGTCCCCGCCGCGCTCAGGCCCAGCCGAGCCAACGCCCAGCCGATGCCCGCCGTGCCGTGCGCGAAGCCGCCGATGGGCTCCGGGAACATCGACGTGGACCACCGCGCGTCCCCCGCCACGCTCCGCGCCGTGTCCTCCAGCCGCTGCCCCGCGTGCGCCGCGATGTCCAGCCACTTCGATTCGCCCGTCTGGTCCACCAGGTTGAGCAGCGGGACGATGACGCCCGCCACGCCGCCCAGCACCTCCAGCAGTCCGTCCGCATCCAGCACCTGGGGCGTCAGCACCGCCGCGCGCTCGCGGGCCCGGTCCAACGCGCCGGGGACGGTGCCCAGGTCGTGCAGCGTGGACCAGATCCACACCTGCGACGCGAGCCCGGAGAAGCCACCCGGCGACTTCACCGGCACGCGGTCCTCCGTGGCGCGCAGCACCGCGAGCGTGCCTTCCAGCAGCGTGGGCAGTCCCTCCACCGCGTCGGCGCGGCCGTGGTGGACCTCGCGCAGGTACTGGGCCAGCACCACCGCGACGCCGCCCTGCCCGCTGTAGTGCTCGGCGGAGAGGGGCCGCACCGCCCAGCCGTACTCGGCGAGCACCGGGCTGATCCACGTCACCGTGCCGTCCGGACCTCGCACGGCCGCGTCGCGCACGCGGCGGACCAGCGTGGACAGCTGGGCCCGGCGCCGCGCATCCAGGCGCTCCTTGCGCGCTGAAGTGACAGGCGCGGGGACGCGTGGCGGCAGGGCCTTCTCGTTGAGATAGGCGCTGATCAACGTGCTCTGGATGGTCATCTCCTCCAGCGACTCATCCACGGAACGCCACGCCTCCACCGTGGCGTCGATCACGCTCCGGGTCACGGGCAGCGTGAACACGGGGATGTCGCCCACGCACAGGTCCGAGAGCTCCTCCTCGATGACGGGCGTCGAGGACGGCGCACCGGGAGAGACCTCCGCGTTGCGGCGCATCACGTCGTGTGCCTTCTCGCGGGCCTTCGGCGCGTCGTGCAGTGACGCCGGATGCCAGAGCATGCGCAGCAGCTCCGAATAGGTCTGCGTGGGCCGCAGGATGCGCCGGACCACCGCGCCCATGAACGGCTCCAGCAGCGGGCGCAGCTCTCCGTCCGCGTCCAGCGACTTCATCCGCGACGTGAGCTCACGGAAGCCGCCGACGACCTGATCCCAATGCCGCGCGAGCACGGGCTCCGGGCTGGGATGGTTCCTCGACGGCGGACGCTCCACCCACGTCATGCCCAGGCGGGCCGCGTCCGAGCCGCCGCCCACGATGGTGGGCACGTGGATGCGCGGCTGCTGGCCCGGGAGTGAACCCGCCGCGGAGATGTCCAATCCGCCCAGGCCCGGGCCTCCGCTGCGCACGGGGAGCAGGCCCGTCCGCAGCACGGTGCCCCGGATGGCCTTCGCCGCCAGGTCCACCGCCAGCCCACGCTCCGCCGGGGGCACGGGCGGGTCCGGGGTGAAGAGGCTCTCCACGTCCACCACCACCGGCACGGGCCCGTGCGCGATGAGGTTCTCCGAGTGCAGATCCGTGCCGCCCAGCAGGCGCATCACCGCGAGCCAGTGGCCCAGGTTCCGGTAGAAGCGCGCGAGCTCGGTCTCGCCCTCGCAGAAGCGGTGCTCCACGAACTCCGCCCAGCCATAGCCCGCGCGCACCAGCACGGACGGCACGCGGATGCGCGTGGCGGCGTCATCCGGCGCGAGCAGCCTCGACAGCAGCCCCTCCAGCGCGCGGTCCACGCGCATGCACCGGGGCTTGTAGAGCACCTGCCCCTCTTCCAGTTCGAGCAACGCGACCGTCTGGCCGCCCCGGTGGGCATCGCCCTCGCCCAGCCGCAGCCGCTTCAGCGCGCCGCGAGGCTTGCCTGGCAAGGCGGACAGCGCGTCCCGGTCCGCGACGAACCGCTCCGCGAGCCGCAACACCGCCTGGGCCTGGAGCCGGCCCACGGTGGCCAACCGGTCGAGGAGCGGCGGATAGCGCTCGCGCAGGTGCGCGTGGAAGCCGGAGGTGCACGCCCGGTCGAGGAACTGGTTCCACCGGCCCTCGGAGTCCGTGGCGTCCAGCCACCCTTCCAACCCCGCCGCGTGAAGCTCCAGGAGCAACACCCGGTTGAGCTTGAGCTGGGCGCTGAAGCCCACGGCCTGCCGGGCCGCTGTCTCCACGACCTCGCGCTCCCGGGCGGAGAGGTCCGCCATCCGAGCCAGCCGCTCCGACAGCGTCTCCAGCTGCGGCGCCAGCAAGACGTTCACGGGGCGAGCGAGCCACCCGGCGGGCGGGACTTCGGTGACCGTCAACGCTTGCTCATGCACCATGGGTGGGGCTCCCTTGGGGGTG
>NZ_RAWF01000042.1:0-43857 GCF_003612075.1 Corallococcus sp. CA041A | reverse complement strand
CCCCGACCCCGCCGGTATGGCCCGGGCGGTCCGCGACTTCCTCACCGCCGCGGGGCTCGACCTCCAGGACGTGAACCTGCTGGACACGCCCACGCGCGTGGCCGACGTGTGGGCGAACGGCTTCCTAGACGGCTACGGCCGCACGCCCGAAGAGGCGCTCGGGAAGACGTACCCCGCGCCCGCGGACTCCTCCGGCGAACTGGTGGTCGTGACGGACCTGCGCTTCCACTCCATGTGCCCGCACCACCTGCTGCCCTTCACCGGCCGCGCGCACGTGGCCTACGTGCCGGGTTCGCGCGTGGTGGGCTTCGGACGCATCGGCGCGCTGGTGGATGTCTTCGCGCACCGGCTCATCCTCCAGGAGGACCTGGCCCGGCAGGTGGCGCGTTCGCTCGCCCGAGTGCTCGACAGTCCCGCCACCGCCTGCATCCTGGAAGCGGAGCAGGCGTGCCTGCGGCTGAGGGCCGATCACCAACGCGACGCCGTCACCCACGCGGAGGCCTATGAAGGACGCCTGCGCCGCGACGGCCCCCTGCGCCGCGAGCTGTGGGCCCGCGTGGGGGCTCGCACGGGAGCGGGCCGATGAACCCCGCCTCCCAGACCTTCGAGCGGGTGGCGCCCGAGCGCGTGGCGAAGGTGCTGGAGGCCCTGGCGGACGTGCTGTCCCAGGGCCAGGTGAAGCGCGACGAGTCCACGCTCGACGCCTACGCGCGCGACGAGTCCGACAGCGGCGTGTACCGGCCTGACGCCGTCCTGCTGCCGGAGACCACCGCGCAGGTGTCCGCCATCTTCAAGGCGTGCCAGGCACACGGCGTGCCCTTCACCCCCTGCGGCGCGCGCAGCGGCAAGAGCGGCGGCTCGCTGCCCCTGAAGGGCGGCATGGCGGTCAGCCTGGAGCGCATGAACCGCATCCGCTCCATCTCCAAGGAGGACCTCACCGCGGTGGTGGAGCCCGGCGTGGTGACGGGCGACCTGATGAAGGCCGTGGAGGCCCAGGGCCTCTTCTATCCGCCGGATCCGAACTCCTGGGAGTTCTGCACGCTGGGCGGCAACGTGGCGGAGAACGCCGGCGGCCCGCGCGCCCTGAAGTACGGCGTCACGCGCGACTACGTCATCGGCCTGGAGTGGGTGATGCCGGACGGCGAGGTGCTGCGCGTGGGCCGGCGCACCATCAAGGGCGTGGCCGGCTATGACCTGGTGGGGCTCTTCGTGGGCTCCGAGGGCACGCTCGGCGTGGCCACTGAAATCACGGTGCAGCTGATTCCGCTGCCCCGCCAGGTGATGACCGCGCTGGTGGTGTTCCCGTCCGTGCTGGACGCGGCGCGGGGCGTCTCCGCGGTGCTCGCCGCCGGCATCCTGCCGCGCTGCCTGGAGCTCATCGACGAGGTCGCCGTCCAGGCCATCGTGCACCGGGGCAGCTTCCAGTTCCCCCCGGACGCGGGCGCCGCCCTCATCGCCGAGGTCGACGGCAACACTCCCGAAGGCGTGTTCGCGGAGCTCCAACTGTTGGGGGACATCTGCACCCAGCACGGGGCCACCCAGACCCTGGTGGCCCAGGACGAAGGTCAGCGCGAAAAGCTGTGGGCGGCGCGGCGGATGATTTCCCCGGCACTGCGCGCGCTCAAGCCAGCCAAGATTTCCGAGGACATCGTGGTACCCCGCTCGAAAATTCCCGAGATCATCGAGCGGCTGAAGAAGATGGGCGCGGAGCTGGGGCTCACCGTGGCCACGTATGGCCATGCGGGCGACGGCAACCTGCACGCCAACATCCTGTACGAAGGTCCCAGCCAGCGCCCCCTCGTGGACGAGGCGCTGCGTCGCATGCTGGTGCTCACCGTGGAGCTGGGGGGCACCATCACCGGTGAGCACGGCGTGGGGCACGCGAAGCGGGAATATCTGGCGCTGGAGCAATCGCCCGCGCTGTTGGAACTGCAGCGCCGCCTGAAGGTCTTTTTCGATCCATCAGGTCTGCTCAATCCCGAGAAAATCTTCCCCGCGCTCAAGCGTTGAAGACTTCGTGACCGGAAACGTAGGTGCTGTCCCACCCGACACGTCACGCGCTTCCAAGGGCCCGGAAGTGCGAGTGCGTGACGGGCATTTGACAAGGGTGAGAGGGCGAAACGCTCTTCTTGGAAGGAATGAGAAACCCTTTCCGCCGTTGCGCGTCCTAGTGACAGGTGGACGCGGTTCGTCGGGGGATTCATCGCGTCCGGCAGTTTCGAACGGAAGGACGGGAAATCATGGCCAACTCGACGAAGTTCGCGGCAGAGGGCCTTTCGCATTACCTGCGTCACCTGGGCGGCCACCAGCAGCTCACGCGTGAACAGGAGTACGAACTGGCTCGCCAGGCCCGCAAGGGTGACGAGAGCGCCCGACAGACGCTCGCCAGCTCCAACCTCGCTTTCGTGGTCGCCGTGGCGAAGAAGTTCGCCAACCGCGGGGCCCGCCTGGACGACCTCATCCAGGAAGGCAACGTCGGCCTCATGAAGGCCATCGAGCACTTCGACCCGAAGAAGAACGTGCGCTTCGCCACCTATGCCGTGTGGTGGATCCGCGCCTACATCACCCGCTATCTGAAGGACAACCGCAGCCAGGTGCGCGGCGGTGAGGCGGAGCGCGGCAGCATGGTGGACTTCTCGCTGGACGCCACCATCGACGAGGAGGGCGAGACGACCTTCCTCGACCGGCTGGAGGACGGCGGTCCCTCCCCGCAGGAGACGTTCCTCTCCCGCGAGCAGGACACCGAAATCCAGGATGCCCTGTCCAAGGTGCGCAAGCGCATTGGCGACCTGGGCTGGGACATCCTCCAGGAGCGCCTCACGCAGGACAAGCCGCTGACGCTGGAGGAGCTGGGCCAGCGCTGGGGCGTGTCGCGCGAGCGCGTGCGCCAGGTGGAGCTGAAGACGAAGAACTTCCTGGAGCGCTACCTCATCGCCTTCAACGAGAACGAGGAGCACACCGCCACGGCCGACGCGGCCTGAAGCGCCAAGCGCGAAAGGCAGCATCTGTTGCATCGATGACGGGACCTGGCGGGGTGTTCACACCTTGCCGGTCCCGTCTTCGTTTTTGCCGCGCTGCGTCTGGCACGTTCGGTTGATGGTAGGCGAGCGTGCGTGCTAAGGCTTTTCGATGCGCTTGAAATTGCTTGCCCTTTGGGTGCTTTGGGCCATCCCGGCGAACGCTGCGGATCCCGCGCTGCTCGACCAACTCGACGCGTTGTACGCGAAGCGCAGTGACGCGGAGTCCGTGAAGGCGCTGGACAAGGACGTGTCCGAGGCGCTGAAGGCCGCGCCGGACGACTTCGAGCTGGCGTGGCGAAAGGCGCGCATCCTCCAGTGGCAGGCGGACGGCGCCACGGAGAAGAAGCTCAAGATGGTCCTGGGCAAGCAGACCTGGGAGGCCGGGGACAAGGCCTCCAAGCTGCAGCCCGCGCGCGTGGAGGGCTACTACTTCGCCGCCTGCGGCATCGGTTCCTACTCGCAGGCCGTGGGAATCATGAAGGCGCTGGGCGACGGGCTGGAGGGCAAGTTCAACGAGCGCCTGGACACCGCGCTGAAGCTCGACGCCACGTACGAGTACGGCGGTCCCTGGCTGGTGAAGGGGCGCTATTTCTATGAGCTGCCCTGGCCGAAGCGCGACCTGGGCAAGTCCGCCGAGTACTACCAGAAGGCCATCGCCAAGTTTCCGCAGTCGCTGCGCGCGCACTACTACCTTGCCGAGACGTTGCTGAAGGACGGCAAGGCGAAGGAAGCGAGCGCGGCCGTCGAGAAGGTCAAGCAGGGAAGCACCGCGTACAACCCCGCTGAGGGGCAGCGCGTGCAGCAGTGGGCCAAGAAGGTGGATGCCGACATCCAGGAGGAGCTCAAGTGAGGGCAGAGAGTCAGGTCACGACGGCTCCCGCGGCGGGCGGGACGCAGGAGCAGAACCTCGTCCAGTTGCTCGTTCAGCGGGCACAGAACGCCTCCAAGGTAGGCGTGACGCACAAGAAGGACGGACGCTGGCAGGACGTCACGTTCGCGCAGGTGCTGGAGGACGTGAAGGCGCAGGCGGCGGGCCTCATCGCCCAGGGCGTTCAGCCCGGGGACCGGGTGGCCATCTTCGCCAACACCAGCTTGCAGTGGATCATCGCGGACCTGGCCATCAGCGCGGCCCAGGCCATCACGGTGCCCATCTATGGCTCCAACACGCCGGATGAGTGCCGCTACGTCCTGAACCACTCGGAGACGAAGCTGCTGCTCGTCGACAACGACGAGAAGGACGCCAAGCAGGCGGGCCGCCTGTCCCGCGTGCGCTCCAAGCTGGGGGACATCCCCACGCTGCAGAAGATCGTCGTCTTCGAAGGCCCCATCTCCGGCGACAAGGAGATGTCGCTCGCGGACATGGTGGCCTCCGGCAAGGGCCAGCCGCAGGCGGCCGAGTCCGCGTTCACCGAGCGCGTGTCGCAGGTGAAGTTGGACGAGACCAACATGCTCGTCTACACCTCCGGCACCACGGGCGACCCCAAGGGCGTCATCCTCACCCACGGCAACTGGGCCTATGAAGCGAAGGCCACCCAGGCCATGGGCATGATGAAGCCGGAGGACTCCGTCATGCTCTTCCTGCCCCTGGCGCACGTGTTCGCCCAGGTGGTGAAGGCCGCGTGGCTGTCCATGGGCTTCCGGCTGATCATCGCGGAGTCGGTGGACAAGCTGCTCGCGAACCTGGCGGAGACGCGCCCCACGGTGCTGCCGTCCGTGCCGCGCGTGTTCGAGAAGGTCTACAACAACGTCGTGGCCAACGGCTCGGCGGCGCCCGGCGTGAAGGGCAAGCTCTTCAAGTGGGCCTTCGGCCTGTTCGACGAGTACTCCGAGGCCAAGGGCCAGGGGCGCGAGTACGACACGCTGATGTTCAGCCTGGCGAAGAAGCTCGTGTTCTCCAAGGTGCGCAAGACGCTCGACGAGAAGCTGGGCGGCAACATGCGCATCTTCATCTCCGGCGGCGCGCCGCTGTCCCGGAAGATCGCCTACTTCTTCGACCTGCTCGACCTCAAGGTGCTGGAGGGCTACGGCCTCACGGAGACGAGCGCTCCGTGCAACGCCAACCGGGTGGAGAAGATCAAGATCGGTACCGTGGGCCCGCCGGTGCCGGGCACGGAGATCAAGATCGCCGCGGACGGTGAGATTCTCGTGCGTGGCCCCTGCGTGATGAAGGGCTACTACAAGAACCCCGCCGCCACCGCGGAGGTGCTGGATCCGGACGGCTGGTTCCACACCGGTGACATCGGCGAGGTGGACTCCGACAGCTACCTGCGCATCACCGACCGCAAGAAGGACATCATCGTCACCGCGGGCGGCAAGAACGTGGCGCCTCAGAACATCGAGAACACGCTCAAGACCTTCCCGCTCATCAGCCAGGCCATGGTGTACGGCGACAAGCGGCCGTTCCTGGTGGCGTTGATCACCGTGTCCGAGGACCCGGCGCGCAAGCTGCTGGAGGACAAGGGCATCGCGGTGGGCACCTACGCGCAGAACTCCCAGCGGCCGGAGATCAAGACGGCCGTCGAGGAGATCATCAAGAAGGTGAACGCGGAGATTCCTCCGTACTCCAGCATCAAGAAGATCGCCGTCATGGACGCGGACTTCACGCAGGAGTCCGGTGAGCTCACGCCCACCCTCAAGGTGAAGCGCAAGGTCGCCAGCCAGAAGTACATCAAGACCATCGACGCCATGTACGAAGGCGCGAAGGTCATGGACTGACGCACCAAAGCCCGACGCCCGTCCGAGGCCGCTTTCGAGCGGTCACGGTACGGGCGTCACGGGTGAACGTTCAGCGATGTCTTTTTGCCGTCAGGGGCGGGGCCTTCCCGGGCCCACCCGGACGGAACCGCAATCAGGCGTGGTGGCTGGGCGACTTGGCGGCGACGTCCTTGTCCACGGTGGTGGACGCGGACAGCGTGCCGGTCTTCTTGTCGCCAGCGTCGTCCTTCTCCTCGTCGCTGGAGAAGCCGCGCTTGAAGTTGCGGAGCGCGCTGCCCAGGGACGAGCCGAGCTGCGGCAACCGCGAGCCGCCGAACAGCAGCAGCAGCGCCGCGAAAATCAGAAGAATCTCAGGAAGCTTCAATCCCATGGCTTCGCTCCTCACGAAATGCGCGAGGGAGCATACCGGTGGGAGGTGGGTCGCGCTAGCAACTCCGCCGGCCAGGGCTCACGCCTGCCAGCCCGCTGGATGCCCGAGTTCCGCTGGAAGCGATAAGGGCAACGTGAGGAAGAGGGTGGTGCCGCCCGCGTCCGCCTGGGCGCCCACCTGGCCGCCGTGGGCCTCCACCTCCTGCCGGGCCAGGAAGACGCGCAGCGGATCCTCCAGCTTGCGCTCGCGGAAGGCGCGCTCCTCGCACTGGAAGACAGCGGTGATGTCCTCTTCTGGAACGGCCGCGCCGTCGCGGCGCACCTCCACCCGCACCTGGTGACCCAGGCGCTCGGCGCGCACGTGGAGCGCCTCGCCCGGCTGCGCGCGCGCCAGCAGGTGGTGCACGAAGGCCTCCACCGCGTGCTGGATGCGGCCCGAGTCCACGGTCACGTCGGGCAGGTCCGGCAGCGTGTCCAGCACCAGCTCCACGTTGGCTGCGGACGCCGCGGCCCGCGTGCGCTCCACCGCGGCATCCAGGATGGGCAGGAGCGCCTGGCGCTCGCGCTCACACGCCAGCGCGCCCAGGTCCGCGCGGCTGGAGTCGAAGAAGTCCTGGGCGAAGGAGAGCGCCCGGTCCGCGTTGCGCAGGATGGTCTCCAGCCCCCGCTGCGCCTTGGGCTCCAGCGGGATGCGCCCGTTGAGCAGCAGCGCCGCGTACGAGCGGATGTTGGCCAGCGACCCGCGCAGGTCGTGCGACGCGAGCGACAGGAAGCGCACGCGGTCCTCCACGCGCTCGCCTGACGGTGAAGCCTGGGGCACCTGGGGTGAACCCGGCTCCGCGCTCCAGGGCACCGGCAGCGCCCAGACCAGCCGTCCGCCGTCCTCCAGCGGCTCTTCGCCCACCAGGACGGTGCGCTCCTGGCGCTCCCACAGGTTGCGCTCGCCGTCCTTGCGGCGGAAGCCCACGGCGGCCATCAGCCCGTCGATGCCTGTGACGGCCGGCAGGGGAGGCAGGGCCTCCAACCCCAGGTAGTCCAGGAGCAGGGGACCGAGCAGGCGGGGTGTCCCTTGACGGGGCAACAGCGCGAGCCCCGGTGCGGTTTCGTTGCCTCCAGCCGTCTCCCCCATCCACGTCACGCGGACCTCCCCTGGCCGAGCCTCGAATCACCGGAAGGGTGGGCAGTGACTGTCGGTTTTGCAACGGGCTCCCTCTCCGTCCGCGGGACCCTTGATTTCTTGCACCCGGGGGGCCAGTGATGGTGGAAGATCGACCTCCGGAAGCGGTATCGAGGAGACACCTCTGACCTCGCTCAACGCACAGCATGCTGAAGCACCCGTGGTGCTCGTCGTGGACGATGATCCCGACATCCTGGAGGCCCTCTCCGAGATTTTGGAGGCCGAAGGCTTCGAGATCCGCCGTGCCCGCAACGGCAAGGAGGCCCTGGAGCGCCTGGAGCCGGACCCTCCGCACCTCATCCTCCTGGACCTGATGATGCCGGTGATGGACGGCTGGGAGTTCGCCCAGCGCATGCGCCAGAAGCCTGCCTTCGCGGGCATCCCCATCATCGTCCTCAGCGCGGACCGCAACGTCGGCAGCAAGGCGAAGGACATTGGCGCGATGGGCCACCTGGCCAAGCCCTTCGAGCTCAACGACCTGCTGTCGATGGTGCGACAGTCCCTCAGCCCCTCGGCGGACACCTCTCGCGTCTGAGCACGCCTCCCGTGGCCGTGCTTGACCGGAGCGGTGGGGCACCACTACGGTCCGCGCAGGGCTGATTCACCAATCAACGCTTAAAACCAAGGAGCGAGTCATGGCGACCGCGAAGGACATCATCGAGGGGCAGATTCCCGAGAAGCTTCAGGCGAAGCCGGAGCTGGCGAAGGACATCAACGCCATCATCCACTTCGACGTCTCCGGCGACGGTGGCGGCAAGTGGACGCTGGACACCACCAAGACGGAGGGCTGGGTGTCCGAGGGTCTCAACGGCGCGTCGAAGATGACCGTCACGGTCAGCAACGACGACTTCGTGAAGATCCGCGAGGGCAAGCTGAACCCGCAGATGGCCGCCATGCAGGGCAAGCTCAAGTTCAAGCCGATGGACATGGGCCTCGCCATGAAGCTGGCGAAGCTGCTGTCCTGAGCCTCTGAGTCTCGTGTCGTACCGACGGCGCGTCACCCTGATGGGGACGCGCCGTCTGCATGTCTCCATCTCCCCCTGGAGCCCCCCTTTCATGTCTGAGCCGTCTTCCCCCCTCGCGGGCCTGCGGGTGTTGGACCTGTCGCGCCTCTTGCCCGGCCCGTACGCGACGCTGGTGCTCGCGGACCTGGGTGCCACCGTGGACACGGTGGAGGACCCGGACGTGGGGGACGCCACCCGCCACATGCCGCCGCACCGCGAAGGGGAGGGCGCGCTCTACTACGGGCTGCACCGCAACAAGCGCTCGCTCACGCTCAACCTCAAGACGCCCGAGGGCCGTGACGCGCTCCTGCGCCTGGTGTCCCACTACGACGTGCTGGTGGAGAGCTTCCGCCCTGGCGTCATGGACAAGCTGGGCGTGGGCGAGGCGGTGCTGCGCCAGAAGAACCCGCGGCTCATCTACTGCGCCATCTCCGGCTACGGCCAGACGGGGCCGGACCGGCTCAAGGCGGGGCATGACCTCAACTACGTGGCCCGCGCGGGCCTGCTGGGCTACGGCGGAGAAGCCGGTGGCGCGCCCGCGTTCCCGGGCGTGCAGATGGCGGACATCGGCGGGGGAAGCCTCTTCGCGCTGGTGGGCATCCTGGCCGCGCTGCATGAGCGCGAGCGCACCGGCGTGGGCCGCTTCGTGGACGTGTCCATGACGGACGGCGCGCTGGCGTTCCTCCACCTGCACCTGGCCTCGCGCCTGTTCATGGGGAAGGAGGGCTCACCGCTCCAGCGTGGAAGCGAGGCGCTCAACGGCGGCTTTCCCAGCTACGGCCTGTATCGCACCGCGGACGACCGCTGGCTCGCGGTGGGCGCGCTGGAGCCCAAGTTCTTCGGCTCGCTCTGCGCGAAGCTGGGCCGCCCGGAGCTGTTGGACGACGCGTACTCCGGCGGCGAAGCCGGCGCGCGCGTGAAGGCGGAGCTCACCCGCGTCTTCGCGAGCCAGCCCCTGGCGCACTGGCGTGAGCAGCTCTCCGGCGCGGAGTTCTGCGTGGAGCCGGTGGCGGAAGGCGACGAGGTGCTCGCGGATCCGCAGCTGCGCGCGCGCGGCCTCTTCGTGGAGACGGATGATGCGCAGCGCGGCATTCGCGTTACGCACCTGCTCACGCCGCTGCGCATGGGCGACGTCGCACTGCGTCCACCGCCCACGCTCGGACAGCACTCGCGCGTCATTTTGGAAGACGCAGGTTTCACGGCCGAAGAAATCTCGCGCCTGATTGCATGAATGACGCGTGAAACGAACCCGTGAGGACGGGTTCGTACGCGGATCCAAAGTGACCCGTTGATGATTGACAGGTCTGGAGCCACAGTTAGTCTTTCCTGTTTTAGACTGGGAAATCGACTTTCAAGCCCTGGGAAGGAAGGTCCCCCGTGCCCGACGCACAGGAGCTCGAGTCATATATCCGACGGAAGTTCGCGGAAAACGTGGGTTTCACGGAAGAAGAGTTGTTTTCCGAAGACCTCACACTGTCGGCGCTGATTACACGCTCAGAGCGCATGACCAACAGCGTGGACTTGATGGAAGCCTTTGCCCGCACCTCCAACGGGTTGCGCAAGGATTATGGACTGAGAGTTCGCCTGCCGGCACTGTCCCTCGATACACCCGTGTCCAAGGTCCTGGCGGTGTTCATGGGTGAAGTCACGAACCCGGAGCGGAAGTCGGCATGAGCGTCCTCGCGCGCAGCCTCGAGCACGAAGAAGCGACCGTCACCCCCCCCAAGGTCCTCTCGCCCGAAAGCCGCCCGGCCATCCAGGCGGAGCTGTACGAAGCCCTCACCCAGCGGGGGCGGTCCCTGGTGGACATCACCTGGGAGCAGCAGCGGCTGCACGAGTCGCGGCGCTGGAGCGTGGTGGAGCTGCTCTCCCACGTGGACTTCGCGCACGTGGGTGAAGCCGACCGGCACCTGGTGTGGAACGCGGGGCGGGCGGAGCTGACGACGAAGCCGGGCGCGGACCGGCTGGAGCGGCTGGCGGATCAGGAGTGCCGCCGGTGGCAGGAGAAGAACCCCACCGTCGCCTCCATCATGCAGGCGTGCGGCACGTGGAGCCGCTACTGGAACGAGGAGGAGGCGCACCACGAGACGGCGTTCAACCGCCTGTCCTCGGTGCTGGGGCTGGAGCCCATCACCGACGCCACCTTCATCGAGTTCCGCAAGGTCTTCCCCGACGACGACATGCTGCGCACGCTCACGCTGCTGTCCATCTCCGAGGTGGTGGCGGCGGTGGACTACGGCCAGTGCTCGCAGATGGTCCAGGACCCGGGCCTGCGCGCGCTGTTCAAGCAGGTGGCCGCGGACGAAGTGCAGCACATGAACTACTTCATCGCCTTCGCCAAGGCGCTGGTGGACAGCGGCGCGTACAAGGCGAAGGAGGCGTTCGCGGTGGCGCACCTCTTCCTTCGCGACGGCGGCGAGGTGCACGGCAGCAAGCGCGAGCGCGTGGAGAACCGCGATACCCACGTCAACTGGTGGGATCAGCTGGAGCACCGCGAGAGCTTCTATGCCCCGGACGCGCTGCGCAAGAAGGAGCAGCTCATCTTCCACGCCCTCAAGCGCATCACCGGCATCACGGTGGCGTCGCGAGAGGAGCTGGAGGACACCTGGATGGACCTCGTCGGGTGTTGATGGGCCTGGGCCACGACCTCCAGGCCATCTCGGAGCTGGAGGCCGCACGGGCCCTGCGGGAGCCGGACGTCTTCTTCACCGCCGCGGAGCTCGCCCACTTCGAGCGCGCGGCGGATCCGGTGCAGAGCCTGGCGGCGGGCTTCAGCGCGAAGGAGGCCCTCTTCAAGGCGCTGCCCGCGGTCGCCGGTTGGTTCTGGACGGACGCCGAGCTCGTCCACGACGCCCGGCACGCGCCGCGCTTCCAGTTTCACGGCACGCTCGCGGAGCACCTGGCGCGCGAGGGCCTGCAGGTCTCTGTATCGCTGTCGCATAGCGGAGGGTTCGTCTCGACGGTGGTCATCGTGACGCGCGCTCCGTCCCCCTGAAGTCGCTGTCATCCCCCTGGCAGCCGAAGGACATCCCCCCGTGCACTTCGAAGAGTCGTCACTCACGCTGCGCGTGCGTCCCAATGACCTGGACATCCTGGGGCACGTGAACAACGCCACCACGCTGGAGTACCTGGAGGCCGGCCGTTGGGCCTGGCTGGAGCGGCAGGGGCTGACGCGCGGGGGGCCGGTGGTGGCGGTGGTGTCGCGCGTGGAGGTGGACTACCGCCGGGAGATTCCCCCGGGCGACGTGGTGGTGCACACGGAGCTGGAGTCGCCCGCGGCGGACGAGCTGGAGCCGGACGGCCTCAACTACCGCGCGCGGTTCCGTCAGCGCGTGTTCCTGACGGTGGGCGGGCCGGTGGCGGTGGAGGCGCTGGTGAGCGTGGCCTTCCTGGACGCGCGGGCCCGGTCGCTCGCGTCGCTGCAGCAGTTCCTGGATGCCGCGCGCGCCCCGGTGGCCCCTGTCGAGGATCCGCGCCCATGAGCACGAACGTGAAGCCGGAGCTCGCGTCGCTGGAGTTCTGGGTGCCCACGTCCCAGGAGCACGCGCTGCACGTCGTGGAGGCGCGCCTGTCCGGGACGCCGGACTCCGCGCCCGGCATCCTCTTCGTGCCGGGGCTGTTCTCAGACGGCCGCTTCTTCCTGGGCGGGCAGGGGGATGGGTTCGCGCGCACGTTCGTGGACGCGGGCTGTGTGTCGTACGTCGCGTCCCTGCGCGGGCATGGCAAGAGCCGCTGGCCCGCGAAGCGCGCGTACAACTGGAGCTTCGACACATACGTGCGCCACGACATCCCGGACCTGGTGCGGGCCGTGCGCGCGCGTCACACCGGGCCGCTGTTCCTCCTGGCCCACAGCATGGCGGGCTACGCGGCGCTGGCGGCGCTGGGGGTGGACCCCTCGCTCCAGGCGTCGCTGTCCGGTGTGTGCACGCTGTCCTCGGCGGTGAACGACTACAGCGACGGCGGGTTCAAGAAGCGCTTCCAGCTGGGCTTCTCGTCCACGGTGGCGGGGATGTTGGGGCGCTTCCCGGCGAAGGCGCTGAAGCAGGGGCCCTGGGACGAGCCGGCGGGCGTGATGCGTCAGTTCACGGACTGGGCGCCCACGGGCGCGTTCCGGAGCACGGATGGCGCGACGGACTACTGGAGCGCGCTGGGCAACGTGACGCTGCCGGTGTTCGCGGGCGTGGGCTCGGCGGACGTGTTCCATGCGTCACCCCAGCGCGCGCAGAAGCTGGTGGCCCACCTGGGCAGTGCCCGGAAGGATCTGTTCGTCCTGGGGCGCGCGCAGGGGCTGAGCTGGGACGCGGGCCACTTCGACGTGGTGCGCGGAGAGCGCGCCCGCGCGGAGGTGCTGCCTCGCGTACTCGCGTGGATGCGCCAGGTGGCGCCCTCGCACTGAAGGACTGAAGGACCCGGAGGAGGGGAGTTTTTCGCATGCTCGACATCATCCAGCGACTGGAAGCGGTGGACCCTCGGCGCGGCCTGTTTCTCTACGACGACTTCGTCGGGCCGCCAGAGTTCGTGCCCTACCGGGAGTTCGCCTCCCGGGTGGCCGGGGCGGCGGAACACTTCCGCGCGCGCGGCGTGGCGCCGGGCACGCGCGTGGTGCTGCCCTTCGAAACCTCCTCGTCCGTCATCTTCGCCTTCCTGGGGTTGATGGAGCTGGGCGCGGTGCCCCTGTCCGTGAAGCCGTACATCCTGAGCACGCCGAAGGGCCCCTACCGGGACTTCCTCGCGCGCATCCGCGAGCGCTATGGCGCGCTGCTCGTGCTGGACGTGCCCAGCATCGCTGGACTGGAGCTGCCCCTGGAGCGCCTGCCGCCGCCGCCCACGGGCGCGAAGCGTCCCGGGGTGAAGCTGCGCGAGGTGGCGCCCGGGGAGCTGGCGTTCGTGCAGTTCTCGTCGGGGTCCACGTCGTTCCCCAAGGGCGTGCCCATCACCCAGGAGAACCTGGCCGCGAACCTGCGGATGATCATCCGGCACGACAGCCGCACGTCCGAGGACCGGGTGACGAGCTGGCTGCCGCTGTACCACGACATGGGACTCATCGGCGGGCTGCTCACCTGCATCACGGTGGGCAATGATCTGCTGTTGGCCCAGCCCGCGTCGTTCCTGATGGACCCCATGGGCTGGCTGGAGCTCATCTCCTCCGAGAAGGTGATGGGCTCCGTCATCCCCAACTTCGCCATCGACTACGCGCTGAAGTCGCTCAAGTCGGCGGACGCGGATGACTTGAAGCGGCTGGACCTGTCGCGTGTGCAGAGCATCTACCTGGGCAGCGAGCCCATCAACATCCCCAACCTGGAGCAGTTCCTGGACATCCTCGCCCCGTGCGGCCTGCGGCGCGACGTGTTCATGCCCTGCTACGGCATGGCGGAGACGGTGCTGATGGTCGCGAGCGTGCCGCCGCGCCAGACGGTGCGCGTCATCACCGCGCCCAACGGCCAGCCCGCCATCTCCGTGGGCCGCCCGCTGACGGAGTTCGAGGTGCGGCTGCGCGCGGAGGACGGCCGGTTGTGCGGCGAGGGCGAGCTGGGCGAAATCGAGTTGCGCGGCGGCAGCCTGGCGCCGTCGTACTTCCTGGACGACCGGCCCCTGCGCGGCGACGACGGCTACTACGCCACGGGCGACCTGGGCTTCCAGAAGGAGGGCGAGCTCTTCATCACCGGGCGGATCAACGACCGCATCAAGGTGAACGGGCAGAGCTTCTTCTCCGCGG
The DNA here is from genome assembly GCF_003612075.1 of Corallococcus sp. CA041A. Taxonomy (NCBI): domain Bacteria; kingdom Pseudomonadati; phylum Myxococcota; class Myxococcia; order Myxococcales; family Myxococcaceae; genus Corallococcus; species Corallococcus sp. CA041A. The sequence goes on along the minus strand of NZ_RAWF01000042.1, from coordinate 29,856 downwards.
ACTTCGAGCAGGCCGTGGAGCGGCTGGGCTTCATCCGCCCGGGCCGCACCGCCGTCATCCAGGTGAAGGGCCGTCTCGTGGTGCTGGCGGAGGTGAACCACCCGGCCGCGTTGGAGCGCCTGGAGGACAGCCGCAAGCAGGTCTGCCAGTCGGTGCTGGAGACGGTGGGCGTGACGCTCGCGAAAGAGGACGTCCTCTTCATCCGCTACGGCCAGCTCCAGAAGACGAGCAGCGGCAAGCTCCAGCGCCGCGCCATCACGGAAGCCTATGAGCAGGGCCGCATCCGCACCGTGACGCCCATGGAGTTGCGCGCGGACCTGCTCCAGATGCGCGCGCAGCGGCTCGTGCTGGGCTCGGTGATGGTCGCGCGGCAGCGGGGCCGCCGGTGGATGGCCTCCGGGAAGGCGGCGCTCTCCGCGGGACTCCTGCGGCTCAAGCCAGGAGGCCAGCGTCAGGACGGGCCCTGAGCGGCTCCAGAGCCTCGGGCCTCAACGGGCCTTCGCGGAGGCCCACAGGTCCCAGCCGCGCGCCGCGTGGCACGCATCGCCCACCAGGTCCAGGGCGAGCTGGGGCTGCGTCTTGGACAGCGCCTCCGTGTCGCGGAAGGCGCCCGTGGCCTCCAGCCTCAGCGTCGCGTGCTCCAGCGCGGCCTTCGCCTCCGCTACCGCCACCGCCTGCGCGGGCGTGGGCTTCCAGCCCGTCTCGTCCCGGTATCGCCCCAGCGCCTCCAGGAAGTGGCCGTGGAACTTCACCATCTGCACCAGCACCGGGATGCGGTACGCGGGCGCGGCGGTGAGCGCGGCCTCGTACTGCCGCGCCTCCGAACCCAGCCGGTACACCAGCACGTCCACCTGCGCGTCCAGCCGCGGGCCCCACGCCTTTCGCACGGCGGGGAAGCGCGCCCAGCCCGCGACGGCCTGGAAGAAGTGGAGCCCGCCGCACGGGTGCGCGTAGATGCCCTGCTTGTTCTTGGGCACCTGGGGAAGGCCTGCCTTCATGCCTCGGAGCAGCTCCGCGTTCGCGGACTCCAGCGTGGCGAGCGCGGTGTCCATCACCGCGTCCATGCGCACCGTCTCTCCCGCGCTGTTGACGAACGAGCCCCCGGGCTCCAGCACGTGTGACAGCGCGTCCAGCGCCCACGCACCGTCCGGCGACGCGGCGAGCGCGGGGCGGAAGTCGTGCTGGAGCGACGCCACCAGCTCCCGCAGCGTCACCTTGCCCCACGCCGTGGGGAACGCATGCGAGCGCGGGTAACCCGCGAGCAGGAAGGTCTTCACCTGGAGCGCCGGGTGGGGCTCCACGGGCGTGCCGTCCGGGGTGAAGGCGTCGAAGAAGTAGCGGGCCGTGCCTCCCGCGTCGGGGGCGTCGCGGCGCAGGTACCCCGCGACGATGGCGTCCGAGGCCGCGCGGCCATCCCGCGCGCGGAAGGACTTCCCGTCCAGGTCCATGCCGTGCGCGAGCGCCCAGGGTCTGGACGGATCCGCCCCGTGCGTGCGGCACTGCGCGTGGAGCACCGCGGACGCGGAAGGGGCGGCGGGGGAGGGCGGGGGAGCAGCGCTCAGGCCAAGCCCGAGCAGGGCCACGAAGGAGGGGAGCATGGGCGCGGGCAGTGTCGCAGCCCGCGCCCATCCACGCACCTGGGTGCCCTCTTCAGCGCGGCGGGGCGCCGGCCTTCATGCGGGCGAGCATCCGCTCGATGATTCCGAACAGCGCCTCGCGGTCGTCCTCGGGAAGCAGGCCCATCAACCGTCGGATGCCCGCGTCCGTCATCAACTGGATGACCTTGTAGATTTCACAACCCCGGTCGGTGAGCTTGGCGGTGACGGCGCGCCGGTCCTCCGCGTCCCGGCCGCGCTCCACCATGCCCATGTCCTCCAGGCGGTCCACCACGCCGGTGATGGTCTTCTTGGTGATGCCGATGCGCTGCGCCAGCACGCCCACCTGGATGGGGCCGTCCATGCCCAGCCACCCAAGCGCGTGCACCTGGGTGGGGGTCAGCCGCATGTCGTCGCAGAGGCTCGCCAGCGGGTCCCTCAGGGAGCGGAAGTGGGCCAGCTCCCGGATGAGCCCCATGAAGCGGCGCGAGTCCGGCGTGGACTGGTCCCCATCCTGGAGCAGGCGCTCCATCACGGCCTTCTCGTCAGCGGCCTCGTCCTTCCCCTCGGAGCGCACTTCGGACTCCGAGGGGGAGGTGATGGAGGTGGGTCGGCGCATCAGGCCGTCTCCACTCGAGCCGCGGCCGCAGCGGCCTCCCGCTCACGGTCCTGGTTGGACGGACCGTGCGCCGGGCCGGAGCCCCCCGCGAAGCCCGTGTCGCTGCCCTTGTCGCGCTTGAAGCGCGCGGCCAGCTGATCCAGCAGCGAGTACACCACCGGCACCACGCCCAGCGTGAGGAACGTGGAGGTGACGAGGCCTCCGATGATGGTGATGGCCATGGGCGCGCGCGTCTCCGCGCCGTCGCCCTTCGCGATGGCCACCGGGATCATGCCGGCGATCATCGCGATGGTCGTCATCAGGATGGGGCGCAGACGCACCGGAGCGGCCTCGAGGAGCGCCTCGTGCGCCGTGCGGCCCTTCTCACGGACCTGCAGCGTGAAGTCCACCAGGAGGATGCCGTTCTTCACCACCAGACCCATGAGCATGATGACGCCGATGAGGGCGAACATGGACATGTACTGGCCCGTGATCAGCAGGCCGCCAATGGCCCCGATGAAGGCGAAGGGCAGGGACAGCATGATCGTGAACGGGTGGATGAGGCTTTCGAACTGCGCCGCGAGGATCATGTAGATGAGGATGATGCCCAACAGCAGCGCGGTGCCGAACGCGGCCACGGACTTGCCCAGCTCCTTCGCGTTGCCTTCCAGTTCGCCCACGACGCTCTTGGGCAGTTCCGTGGAAGCGTAGCCCTGCATGTAGGTGATGGCGTCGGAGAGCGCGTAGCCCTCCTTGAGGTTCGCCAGCATGGTGATCTGCCGCCGCTGCGCCTGGCGGTCGATCTGCACCGGGCCCTCGGCGGGGACGATGCGGCCCAGGTTGCGCAGCTCCACCAACTGCCCGGACGGCGCACGCACGGCCAGCTGGCCGAGCGCGTCCGCGGAGGCCAGCGTCTCCGGCGGCAGGCGCAGCTTCACCTCGTACGTCTCACCGCCCTCGCGGTAGTCCAGCACCTTGTCCCGGCCCAGGTAGGACCGCAGCGTGGCGCCCAGGGACGCGGCCGGCACGCCCAGCGTGGCCGCGCGGTCGCGGTCCACCTGCACGTCGTACTGCGGCTTGCCGGAGCGGTACGTCATGTCCACGTCGGTGAGGCCCGGGTTCTTGAGCATCGCCTGTCGCATCTTCTCCGCGGACTCCGTCAGCTCCTTCCAGTTGTCGCCGCGCAGGTTGAACTGCACCTGCTGCGAACGCGCGCCACCACCTGACACCGCGGCCACGTCCTGCACGGCCACCACGACACCCGGGGGCGCCTTGATGGTCTGGCGCAGGTAGGCCTTGAGCTCGCTCTGCTTGAAGGCGCGGTCCTTCACCGGCTTCAGGTTGATGAGCACCTCACCCTTGTGGACCTCCTCCTGCACACCGCCACCGGCGGTGGTGAACGTGGAGGCGATGCCCGGCAGCGACCGCACCTGGGCCGCGAAGGTGTCCAGCTGCGTCTGGGTCTGGTGGATGGTGGACCCGATGGGCAGCTCCACCGTCAGCTTGATGTTGCCGTTGTCCTGCTCCGGGATGAACGTGAACTTGAGGAAGCGGGCCATGCCGAAGGTCGCGAGGAGCACCACCACCGCGACGACCATCGTGAGGGCGCGCTGCCGGAGGATGCCACCCAGGATCTTCCGGTAGCCGTTCTCCATGCCCACCAGCACCTTCTCCACCGCCGCGGAGATGCCCGTCGGGTGCCCGTGCTCACGCAAGAGGCGCGAGGAGAGCATCGGCGTGAGCGTCATGGACACCACGTAGGAGATGAGCGTGGCCACCGCCACCGTGACGCCGAACTGGTAGAAGAACTTGCCGATCATGCCGTCCATGAAGGCCACCGGGATGAACACCGCCACGATGGCCAGCGTCACCGCGAGCACCGCGAGGGCAATCTGTCCGGCGCCCTCCAGCGCGGCCTGCATGGGCGAGGCGCCCTCTTCCATGTGACGGACGATGTTCTCGATGACCACGATGGCGTCGTCGATGAGCAGACCGATGGACAGGGTCAGCGCGAGCATCGTGATCATGTTGAAGGTGAAGCCCAGCGCCGCCATCACCGCGAACGTACCGACCACGGACACCGGCAGCGCGATGGCCGCCACGATGGTGGAGCGCAGGTTGCGCAGGAACACCAGCACGATGAGGACGGCGAGCACGCCGCCCAGGATGAGGTCCTCCTGCACCGCGTGGATGGACGAGCGGATGAACCGCGCGTTGTCCGTCACCGTCTCCACCTGGATGCCCGCGGGCAGCGTCTTGTTGATGTCCGCGAGCGACTCCTGCACCAGGTCCGCCACCTGCACGGTGTTGGAGCCGGACTGCTTGCGCACCACCATCGCCACCGCGCTGCGATCGCCGCTCTTCGCGCCCGAGCGCTGCTCGGCGGGACCGTCCACCACCTCCGCGATGTCGCGCACGCGGACCGGCGCGCCGCCGGAGCTGGTGATGATGATGTTGCGGATGTCCTCCACGCTCTTCGCTTCGGAGGTCAGGCGCACCACGCGCTCACGGCCGCTGTCCATGCTGCGGCCGCCAGGGACGTCCAGGCTCTGGGCCTTGAGCGCCTGGCTGACATCGCTGATGGCCAGACCGAAGCCGCGCAGGCGGTTCGGATCCACCACCAGCTGGATCTCCCGCTCACGGCCACCGACGATGTCGATGCTGCCCACGCCCTGGTTGCGCTGGAGCGCCGGCTTCACGATGTCGTCCGCGATGCGCGTCAGCTCCTCCACCGGCAGGGCGCCCGCGAGCGCCAGCGTGATGATGGGGGCGGCGCCGATGTCGAATTTCTCGACGACGGGCGTCTCCACCTCATCCGGCAGCTTGCTCAACGTGGCCTGGACGCGGTCACGCACGTCCTGCGCCGCGAGGTCCACCTTGGTGGACAGCTTGAACTGCACGACGATCTGCGAAACGCTCTCCAGGTTGATGGACTTGAGCGTGTCCACGCCGTTGAGCGTGTTGAGCGCCTCCTCCAGCGGGTCGGAGACGTTCTTCTCCATGCTCTCCGGGTCCGCGCCCGGGAGGACGGTCGTCACGGTGACGACGGGGAAGTCGACGTCGGGGAACTGATCCACGCCGATCTTCGGATAGGCGAACAGGCCGAACACCACCACCGCCAGCATCAGCATGGCGGTGAAGATGGGCCGTGAAATGAAGGTCTTGAGCATTCAGATACCCAGGGAAGAAGAGGGGAGGAGGGACCGCTACTGCGCGACGCGCACGGCGGTCCCCTCCTTGACGTCCAGCGAAGCGTCGGCGAGCACGCGCTCTTCCGCCGTCAGGCCCTGCAGCACCTTCACGTAGCCGGGAAGCACGCGCTGCACGCGCACGTCGCGCTTGCGCACGGTGCCGTCCTGCACCACCCACACGAAGCCGTCCTGGCCCTTGCTGCTGACGGCCTGCGCCGGCAGGAACAGGCCGTTGCCCGCGTCACCCGCGGCCTTGGAGAAGTCCATCTCCACCAGCGCGCCGGGACGCAGCGGGTGCTCCGTCTTGCCCGTCACGTCCGCCAACACCTCCACGGTGCGGCTCTGCGCGTCGATGACGGCGCCCACGTTGGCGACCTTCGCCTCGAAGCGCATGCCGCTGGGGTTCACGGTGCCCGGCGTCACGATGCCCGGCGCCACGTTGTCGATGACGGACTCCGGCACCATCATCCGGATCTCCAGCCCGTCCGCGTCCACGATGGAGAACACCGGGGTGGAGGGCGTCATCGCCACCGAGTCACCCACGTTCTTCGTGCGCGCGGTGATGACGCCGTTGAAGGGCGCCACGATGCTGTGGTCCCGCAGGTTCTCCACCGCCAGCCGGTACGCCGCGCCGGCCTGGGCCGCCTGGGCCGCCGCCTGCTTCTGGCCGATCTCCGCCTGCTCCAGCGCGTTGGCCGCGACGCCGCCGGACTCGGCGACCTTGCGCATGCGCTCCAGGTTGCTGGAGGCCAGCTGCAGCCCGGCCTCCGCCATGTCCTTGGCGGCCTTCGCCTGGTCCACCGCGATGGACACGTTGGACGTGTCCAGCTGCGCCAGCACGTCGCCCTTCTTCACCTTGTCACCCACCCGGACGTTCACCTTCGCGAGCGTGCCCGTCGCCTGGGGGCCCAGCACGGCCTCCTGCTTGGAGCGGACCTGTCCCGTCACGCGCGTCACGTTCTGCTCCAGCTCCGTGGCCGGGGTGATCGCCTTGACGCCCAGCGCGTTGGAGCCTTCCTGCTGAGTCGGAAGCTGCGCCTTCTCCGCGCCCGCCTTCGAGCACCCCGCCGTCGACACCGCCACGGCCACCACGGCAGCCAAGATTCGCTGATTCACGCGTCCGAACTCCTGCCGGGTCGCCGGCGGGACACCCGCCCTGGCACCTGCTCCGGCTAATTCTTTGTGGGCTAGAAATTACCGACGCTCGATTATCTGTCAAGAGGATACTCCGGAGTGCGGACTATCCACTCCCCAGTCATCCTGCGGGGTTGGCTGCCTGCCCCCCAAGCCTTCAGACTTCTTCACAACACTGGAGCCGGCGCGCTGCGTCACCAGGAAGGCGGGCGTCAGGCGGGGTGGGGACGCGGGGCGTTGCTTGTGGCTGACGGTGGGCGCCTGTTATTGACTCGCGAATCAACCCGCAGCGGGACAACCCCCAAGGACTCGCGATGCTCAATCCGTTCACCGAGGAGCACGAGGCGTTTCGCAGGTCGGTGCGCGCCTTCGTGGAGAAGGAGATGGCGCCCTACGGTCTGGAGTGGGACCGGGCGGGCATCTTCCCGCGCGAGCTGTTCAAGAAGTGCGGCGAGCTGGGCTTCCTGGGCATCAGCCACGACCCGAAGTTCGGCGGCAGCGGCCTGGACTACTGGTACGTGACGGCGTTCGCGGAGGAGCTGTCGCGCAGCCGCAACGCGGGCGTGAACATGGCGCTGCTGGTGCAGAGCCAGATGGCCACGCCCATCATCAGCGAGATTGGCACCGACGAGCAGAAGCGCGAGTTCCTGGAGCCCGCGCTCAAGGGCGAGCGCATCGCGGCGCTGGGCGTGAGCGAGCCGGGGTGCGGCTCGGACGTGGCGAGCATCAAGACGACGGCGCGCCGGGACGGCGACGACTACGTCATCAACGGCTCCAAGATGTGGATCACCAACGGCACGCGCGCGGACTTCATCACGCTGGCGGTGCGCACCGGTGAGGAGGGCTACGGCGGCATCTCGCTGGTGACGTTCCCCACGGATGTGAAGGGGTTCAGCATCTCCAAGAAGCTGGACAAGATTGGCAACCTGTCCTCGGACACGGCCATCCTCTACTTCGAGGACTGCCGCATCCCCGCGCGCTACGTGCTGGGCGAGGAGAACCAGGGCTTCTACCACATCATGACCAACTTCCAGGGCGAGCGCCTGGTGGGGGCCATCACCACGGTGGGAGGCATGGACCGGATGCTGGAGGACGCCCTCCAGTACGGCAACGAGCGCGAGGCGTTCGGCCGGCCGCTGATCAAATTCCAGGTGTGGCGCCACAAGTTCGTGGAGCACCTGACGGCGGTGGAGGCGGCGCGGCGGCTCAACTACTACGCGGTGGACCTCTACGACCGGAAGGAGAACCCGGTGAAGGAGATCTCCATGGCGAAGCTGTTCGCCGGAGACCTGGCCCAGCGCGTGGCCTACGACTGCCAGCAGTTCTTCGGCGGCATGGGCTACATCGAGGAGACGCCCATCGCGCGGATGTGGCGCGACGTGCGACTCATCACCATCGGCGGCGGCACCTCCGAGGTGATGAAGGAGATCATCTCCAAGCTGTACGGCTTCTAGCTACTTCCTGCCGAAGAGGGCCTCCGCGGCGCTGACCATCGCGTCGCGAGAGGCCTTCTGATGCAGGCCGCCTTCGCCCAGCTGGAAGAGCTCGCAGAAGTTGGCCTCGTCCTTGTCGCGAGGCGCTTCGGCGAAGGGCTCCTTGCAGGCCTTGGCCACGGACTCGTCGAAGTGCCGGCAGTTGCGGCACGAGCGCAGGTCCTCCTCACAGCCGGGACATGTGTCGCGCCGGCCGACCTGGTTGGCGATGATGTCGAGTGCGTGTCCGCAGTGCGCGCAGCCGGGCATGGTGGTCCTCCCCGTCAGAAGCTGACGGGGGCATCCTGCCAGAGTCTGTGTCTACCGCTGGACGCTGGTCGCGAACGCCGGGGCGGGCAGGGAGGAGGCTTCCTGGGGCCGGCGCAGCTCGCCGGTGGCGTCCAGGAGCTGGTCGTCCAGCCGCTTGAGGAGGAAGAGGACGTAGGCGGACAGGCCGGACAGGACGGCGGCCATGATGCCCAGCAGCATGCCGCGCTGCCAGCGGTGGGCCTGCTCCATCACCCCACGGCGTTCCTTGAAGGTCTTCAGCTGGGCGTCCACCGAGGTGCCGTCCAGCTTCTGGGCGAAGTCGGAGGCCTGGGCGCTGCCCCGGGCCATCAGCCAGCGCCCTTCGGCCTGCAGGGCCTCGGCGCGCGCGTAGCAGAAAGCCGCTCCGCCCGCGAAAAGCAGGGAGATGCACAAGGCCGCTGTCACGCTCCGGGTGCCCATGCCACCAACCCTCCGGCAAATCCGTGGGCGCGGCCAGCCGACAGGCCGCGACTGCTCCGGCTTTCCGAAGACAGTAGCGGATGCTAGGGACGGCTTCTGACATGGGCAAGCCCTACCGTCCTAAAGACCACTATTTCCAGAAAGCCAAGCAAGAGGGACTGCGAGCGCGTTCCGCGTTCAAGGTCGATGAGATCCTCAAGCGCTTCCCCGGGTCCGTGAAGAAGGGCGCGGCGGTGCTGGATCTGGGCGCGGCGCCCGGCGGGTTCCTCCAGATATTGGCGGACGCGGTGGGGATGCACGGGCGCGTCATCGGCGTGGACATCTCGGCCATCCGTCCCTTCTCCCAGAAGTGGGTGACGACGGCGGTGCTGGACGTGCTCGCGGACGACTTCGACGCGAAGCTGGCCGCGCTGTACGACGGCCCCTACGACGCGGTCATCTCCGACATGGCGCCCAAGACGTCCGGCATCAAGGGCACGGACGAGGCGCGCAGCCTGCGGCTCGCGGGCAAGGCGCTGGAGGTGGCCGCCACGCGCGGCCGGCCCGGCGGCACGTTCGTGGCCAAGGTCTTCATGGGAGGCGACTTCGAGGCCTTCCGTGACGAGGTGCGGCAGCACTTCGAAGAGGTGAAGATCGTCCGTCCGGAGGCCACGCGCGGCGCCAGCATGGAGGTCTACGTGGTGGGTCTGCGGCGCCGGGCCCCGGCGCCGGCTGCTTCCTGAAACAGAGAAGGGACCGCCAGGGACGCGGGCGGCGTCTAGAGTGCCGCCCCTATGTCTTCTCCACCACGCTCGCGTGCGTCCGTCGTCGTGTTGTGCCTGCTGTCCTTGCTGCTGTCCTCCGTGTCCGTGGCGGCCCCCGCGAAGGCGCCCCCGACGTGGAAGGCCATCGACGCGCTCGTCGAGGACGACAAGGTCGAGTCCGCCGCGCAGGGGGCCGAGGCCCGGCTCGCCGCGGCGAAGGCCCAGGGTGACGCGGACGAGTGGACGCGCGCGCTGATCCGCACGGTGCAGCTGCGCACGCGGCTGCATGGCTATGAGACGACGGTGCGCTTCCTGCGTGAACAGCCCTGGCCGGAGGGGCTGCGGCAGCAGGCCACGCTCCACCTGTTCTACGCGGCGGTGCTCGCGAACTACCAGCAGTCGTACAGCTACGAGATTGGCCAGCGCGAGCAGGTGGTGTCCACCGGGCCGGTGGACCTGAAGGCGTGGACGAAGGATCAGATTTCAACGGAGATCCAGCGCACGTACGCCGCCGTCTGGGAGTCGCGGCAGAAGTTCGGCACCGAGCCCGTGAAGGTGCTGTCCGAGTACATCCAGCCCAACACGTACCCGGAGGGCATCCGCTCCACGGTGCGCGACGCGGTGACGTACCTGTGGGTGGGCTCGCTGGCCGACACGGGCCTGTGGCGGCCGGAGCAGGAGCAGGGCGTGTACCGGCTGGACCTGGGAGCGCTCCTGGACAGCGCGCCGAAGGTGGAGCTGAAGGACCCTTCCGTGCACCCGCTGATGAAGGTGGTTGCGGTGCTGGGAGACCTGGAGGCGTGGCATCAGGCGGCGGGCCGGCGTGAGGCGGCGCTGGAGGCGCGGCTGCGGCGCTACGAGGTGCTGTCGACGTCGTTCACCGAAGCCGCGGACAAGCGGCGCATCCGGGAGCACCTGGCCGCGCACCTGAAGGGCTTCCGGGACGTGCCGTGGTGGTCCAAGGGCCAGCACCAGCTCGCGGAGATGGAGGAGCAGGCGGGCCGCGCCATCACCGCGCATGCCCTGGCGAAGACGGGCGCGGAGGCGTGGCCGAAGTCAGTGGGCGGCGTGCTGTGCGCGGCGCTGAAGGCGACGCTGGAGGCGCCGGAGCTGTACGCGACCGGGATGCAGGTGGACGGGCCGGGCAAGCGCTCCATCCTGGTGGGCCACCGCAACGTGGGCACGGTGTACCTCCGGGCGTACGCGGTGGATGTGGAGGCACGGCTCGCGAAGCCCGGCGAGGACCTGTCGCTGTACCCCTCCACCGAGGAGAGGCTCCGCATGGTGGCGTCGCGCAAGCCGGAGGCCGTGTGGAGCATGGCGCTGCCGCCCACGCCAGACTTCCAGCGGCACCAGACGTTCGTGACCCCGCCGGCGCTCAAGGCGGGCGCGTACATCATCGCCATGTCCACGCGCGAGGACTTCGCGAAGAAGAACAACCGCATCCTCGCCCTGCCGATGTCCGTGTCGCCCTGGGCCGCGACGGTGCGCAAGGCGAACCCCCACCAGGCGGAGGTCCACGTGGTGGACGGCGCCACGGGGGCGCCCGCTGCGAACGTGGAGGTGCGGTTGGTGAAGTCGGACTACAGCACCCGCCGCTTCAACATCGTCAGCCGCCGCACCGACGCGAACGGCGACCTTCTGCTCACGGGCAAGAACGCCGACCGCTACGAGGACATGGAACTGCTGCTGGGCAGGGGCAAGGGCGTGATGGTGCTCCCGGGCTCGGTGTACCTGTCCCCCCTCTACGAGTCGACCCCGCAGGACCATACGCTCATCTACACGGACCGCGCCGTCTACCGTCCCCAGCAGAAGCTGCTGTGGAAGGTGGTGGCCTACCGCCCGGAGGAGGCGTCGAAGCGCTACCGGGTGCTGCCGGAGTCGGCGGTCACGGTGACGCTCGTCGACCCCAACGGCCAGGAGGTGGCCAGGCGCGAGGCTCGCACCAACTTGTTTGGATCGGTGGCGGGCGAGTTCGACATTCCCTCCGGGCGGCCCCTGGGCCAGTGGACGGTTCGCACGCGCCCCAACGGCTACGCGAGCGTGCGCGTGGAGGAGTACAAGCGGCCCACCTTCGAGGTGACGCTGAAGGACGCGCCAGAAGCGCTGCGGCTCAACCGACGCGCGACGTTCAAGGGCGAGGCCCGCTACTACTTCGGCCTCCCGGTGACGCGCGGCGCGGTGAAGTGGCGCGTGTCGCGCGAGCCGGTGCTGCCGCGCTGGTGGTTCTGGGAGCGCATCCCGGCCACCACGGAGCTGGTGGCCTCCGGGACGGCGACGGTGGGCGAGGACGGCGGCTTCACCGTGGCGTTCACCCCGGAAGCGGACGAGCGGCTCGCGAAGGCGCAGGGCATGTCGTGGCGCTACCGCGTGGAGGCGGACCTGACGGACGAGGGCGGTGAGACGCGCTCCGCGAGCCGGTCCTTCCGCCTGGGCTTCGTGTCGGTGGAGGGGCGCGTGGACTCCGATGTGGGCTTCGTCCGCGAGGACTTCCCGTCGGAGGTGCGGCTCGTGCGCTCGAACCTGGATGGCGCGCCGCAGGCCGGACCGGGCCGCTGGCGGCTCATTGCCTTGAAGGCTCCGAGCCGTCCGCTGATGCCGTCGGAGGTTCCGGTGGACAGGCTCAAGCCCCTGGACGCGGACACGCAGTCGGCCAGGGAGTCCTATCCCACGCCGGGTGACGCGCAGAAGGGGCGCTGGGACACGGCCTACGACGTGGAGCAGACGCTGCAACGCTGGGACGACGGCGCGGAGGTGGCGCAGGCGGCCGTGACGCATGGCGCGGACGGTGTCGCCACCGTGAAGCTGCCGGCGCTGCGCGCGGGGACGTACCGGCTGCGCTACGAGACGACGGATGCGTTCGGCCAGAAGGCCACCGCGCAACGGGACTTCGTGGTGGCGGGGGCCCACGCCCCGGCGGGGTTGCCCGCGGTGCTGGCGGCGGAGCGCCCTTCCGTGCGCGTGGGCGAAGTGGCGCGCCTGATGGTGGCCTCCGGCTTCGAGGGCCAGCCGCTGGTGATGGACGTGTACCAGGGGCGCCAGCGCGTCGAGCATCGCCAGTTGACGGCGGGGCAGGGGCGCGCGGTGGTGGATCTTCCGGTGACGGAGGCCCTGCGCGGCGGCTTCACGGTGGTGCTCTCGATGGTGCGCGACTGGCAGACGCTGAGCTTCCAGCAGACCGTGGCCGTGCCCTTCGATGACAAGGAGCTCAGCCTGGAGTTCGCCACGTTCCGCGACACGCTGCGGCCCGGCGCGAAGGAGACCTTCCGCGTGACGGTGAAGGGGCCGAAGGGCGCGAAGCTGGAGGCGGGGGCCGCGGAGCTGCTCGCGTACATGTACGATCAGTCGCTGAACGTCTTCGGACCGCACACGCCGCCGCAGGTGGCGCAGCTGTATCCGCAGCAGACCGTCTACGTGGACTTCCGTGCTTCGGGTGGCGTCTTCGGCGCGGACTGGCTCTTTGATGAACTCGTCCGGGAGAGACCCTCCGCGCCGGACCTCAGTGACGACACGCTGAAGTTCGGCGAAGGCTACGGGTTGGGCGGTCCGGGCTACCGCAACTACTACGGCGGCCACCGCATGCGCGCCATGAGGCCCGGGGGCGTCCAGCGGGAATCGGACGGTGCACCGCCTCCGCCCCCGCCGCCTTCGCCCGCGCCGTCCGCCGCGGAGTCCGCGCCGAAGACCGGCCGGGTGCTGGAGCAGAAGCGGCGAGAGATCATCCAGATCATCAAAGGGGAGCCGGGCCCCCCGGAACCGGGGGAAGGGCCGGAGGGGCCGCTGCGCTCCAACTTCGCGGAGACGGCGTTCTGGATTCCGCAGCTGCTCACCGGGCCGGACGGAGCGGCGGTGCTGGAGTTCACGGTGCCGGACTCGGTGACGGCGTGGGACGTCTGGGTGCACGCGCTCACTCGGGACCTGCGCGGTGGCTCCACTCAGCGCGCCACTCGCAGCGTGAAGGAGTTGATGGTGCGCCCGTACCTGCCGCGCTTCCTGCGCGAGGGCGACCGCGCGGAGCTGGAGGTCGTAGTGAACAACGCGGGGACCCAGATGCAGCAGGGTCAGCTCACGTTCGACATCGTGGATCCGGACACGCAGAAGAGCCTGCTCGCGGAGTTCGGCGTGAAGACGCCGTCGCAGGCCTTCACGGTGGCGGCGGGGAAGGGCACGAACCTGCGCTTCCCCATCACCACGCCCGCGCGGGTGGGGCCGGTGGCCTTCCGCGTGGTCGCGAAGACGGGCGCGTTCAGCGACGGCGAGCTGCGGCCCCTGCCGGTGCTGCCCGGCCGCATGCACCTGTCGCAGTCGCGCTTCGCCATGCTGAACAACAAGGACCGCCGGACGCTGACGTTCGATGACCTGAAGAAGTCGGACGACCCCACGCGGGTGAACGAGCAGCTCGTCGTGACGGTGGACGCGCAGCTCTTCTACTCCGTGCTCCAGGCGCTGCCGTACCTGGTGGACTACCCCTATGAGTGCACGGAGCAGACGCTCAACCGCTTCGTGTCCACGGGCATCGTCTCCAGCCTCTTCAACAAGTACCCGTCGGTGGCGAAGGTGGCCAAGGACCTGAGCGAGCGGAGCACGCGCTTCGAGACCTTCGACGACGTGGACCCGAACCGGAAGATGACGCTGGAGGAGACGCCCTGGCTCAACGAGGCGAAGGGCGGCGCGGAGTCCGACCAGTCGCTCCTGCGCGTGTTGGACCCGAAGGTGGCCCAGGCCCAGCGCGCGTCCTCGCAGGCGAAGCTGCGCAAGGCGCAGAACGCGGACGGTGGCTTCCCCTGGTGGCCGGGCGGCCCGTCGTCGCCGTACATGACGCTCTACATCCTGCACGGCCTGTCGCGCGCCATGGAGCACGGGGTGGAGGTGCCGCCCACCATGACGGAGCCCGCGTGGGGCTACCTGGCGAAGCACTTCCGGGAGGACTACGCGAACCGGCTGATGAAGAAGGACCTGGGCTGGGAGTTCCTCACCTTCCTCAACTTCGTGGCATCGGCGTATCCGGACGCGCGCTACACGGGCGAGGCGCTCACCGCGGCCGAGCGGCAGCGCATGCTCGAGTTCTCCTTCAAGCACTGGAAGGAGCACTCGCCGTACCTCAAGGGGTACCTGGCGCTCACGCTGAACCGGGCGAAGCGCACGAAGGACGCGCAGAAGGTCTGGGACAGCGTGATGGACTCCGCGAAGACGACGCAGGACCTGGGCACGTACTGGCAGCCGGAGGACCGCGGCTGGCTCTGGTACAACGACTCCACGGAGACGCACGCCTTCGCGCTGCGCACGCTGTCGGAGCTGCGCCCGAAGGACCCTCGGCGCGCGGGCCTGGTGCAGTGGCTGCTCCTGGACAAGAAGGTGAACCACTGGAAGTCCACGCGCGCCACGGCGGAGGCGCTCTACGCGCTGGTCAACTACATGGAGGCGGAGGGCTCGCTGGCCGCGCGCGAGGAGCTGAAGGTGACGGTGGGCTCCAAGGCGGTGACCATGAGCTTCTCGCCGGACGTGTACACGGGGAAGAAGAACCAGATTGTCGTCCCCGGTCCGGAGGTGAACGCGACCACGGCGACCACGGTGGTGGAGAAGACGACGCCGGGCTTCGCCATCGCGTCCGCCACGTGGCACTTCTCCACGGAGGAGCTGCCCAAGGAGGAGCGCGGTGACTTCTTCCAGGTGTCGCGCCGCTACTTCGTGCGCATCCGCGAAGGCAACCAGACGCTGCTGCGCCCCCTGGCGGACGGCGCGAGGCTGCGGCCCGGCGACGAGGTGGAGGTGCAGCTGTCGCTGCGCACGAAGCACGCGGCGGAGTACGTGCACCTGAGGGACCCGCGCGCCGCGGGCCTGGAGCCGGAGAACGCGCAGTCCCGCCACAAGTGGGACCTGGGCATCGTCTGGTACGAGGAGACGCGCGACTCGGGGACGAACTTCTTCTTCGAAGCGCTGCCGGCCGGTGAGTACAACTTCAAGTACCGGCTGCGCGCGAACATGGCGGGCACCTTCCGAGTGGGCCCGGCGACGGTGCAGTCCATGTACGCGCCGGAGTTCACCTCGTACTCCACGGGCACGGTGCTCACCGTGGACAAGGCGCAGTAGGCCTCAGCGGGGCAGGGGACCGGCGTTCCTTCGAGGCGCCGGTCCGCTACTCCGAGCAGGTGGCGGCTTCGTCGGTGGGGTGCAGCGTGGCGATGCCGTAGGTGCCGTTGCGCGTGCCGCACCAGATGCGCCAGTTGCCGCCCTCCACGTCCGGCGCCGAGTACACGCCGCCCTCCTTCTTCGCCCCGCCGCGCGCACAGCAGCGCGCGAACGCCCGGGTTCCGATGGCGGCGATGGAGACCGCGTCCTGCGACGTCGCGAAGCTGCCCGTGCGCTTCACGCCGCAGGACCACGGGGACAGGCCCTTGAAGCGGATGAGGTACTGCTCACCGCGCACGGCTTCTTCGCCCCTGGCCGGGCCCTGGAAGCAGACCTTTCCTTCCGCCTCGAGCTGCGCGTAGCGGGGCAGGAAGTGGAGGCCGCCAATCGGGCCGCGCTGCCAGTCGTCCCCGCAGAAGACGTGCGTGAACGCGTTGCGCGGGCCGGTGCTCACCCACAGGCTCGTGAGCCATTCGATGTTCGCCTGCCGCGAGCCCGGACGGCCCGCCGCGGACAGCGCGCGCTGCACTCGCGCGTCGTCGTAGTGCTTCGCGAAGAAGCGCTGCACGTCTCCGGCGCTCACGCTCGCATCGGGACGCGCGGGGCACAGGTCCAGCACCTCACGGTCCATCGCGGACAGCGCAGGGGCCTTGGCGAAGAGGGGCGGTTGATCACACGTGCTCGCGCACGCCGCCGCGTCGCCCGGAG
Source organism: Corallococcus sp. CA041A (assembly GCF_003612075.1). Taxonomy (NCBI): domain Bacteria; kingdom Pseudomonadati; phylum Myxococcota; class Myxococcia; order Myxococcales; family Myxococcaceae; genus Corallococcus; species Corallococcus sp. CA041A. The sequence goes on along the minus strand of NZ_RAWF01000042.1, from coordinate 13,557 downwards.
CCGCCGCGCGGCCCGCGGGTGCGCGCACCGCCACCGTGACTTCTTCCTCGTCGTCCGGCTCCGCCGCGGGAGCACCCGCACCGGCTCCGCTCCCGATGGGCCTCGCCTCCGCGAGGGACACTCCACCGCCTCGCGACGCCTGCTGCTGGCGCGTGTTCTCATGGTCCGCGCGCACGAGCGCGTCCGTGTCCGGTGCCTTCTGGACGGCATCCGTGGGCGTGCCATCGCAGAGCACCCAGCCCTCCGCCTTGGGACCCTGGAGCTTGCACCACGCGCGCTCAGGGCCGCCCTTCTTCATGAGCGGATAGGACACGCCCGGCTGCACGGAGAAGACGACCTTGGAGGACTCGGGCTGGTCCACCGCGTCCACGGCCTCTTCAGTGACGAAGACGCCGCTCCCCGCGAAGGCGATGGGGGCGGTGGAGAGTGCCAGGAAGAAGCAGGCGAGCGACCCGGAGAGGCGCATGGTGGCCGGACTCTAACAGGGGTGCCCGAAGCCCGCTGTTCCCCGGTTGCGCGCGGCGCCGCGCCGCGAAATAAACGCGCCCGATATGAAACCGATGAATTTCCGAGGCCGCTGGGTGCTCATTACCGGCGCGTCGTCTGGCCTGGGGCTGGAGATGGCCCGCCTCCTCGCGAAGGAGCACGGCGCCCACATCATCGCCGTCGCCCGCCGCGAGGACCGGCTCACCGCGCTCAAGGCGGAGCTGGAGTCCGCGCACGGCGTGCAGGTGCTGCCCCTGTCGGCGGACCTCACGAAGCCCGGCGACGCCGCGCGCGTCTTCGAGACCGCCACGTCCGGCCGCACCGTCGACGGCGTCATCCTCAACGCGGGCGTCACCTACTTCGGCCACGCGCTGGAGCAGCAGCCCGAGTCCTTCGACGCGATGCTCGCCACCAACATCACCAGCGTGGTGCGCATGTCCCAGCTCTTCGGGGCGTACTTCGCGAAGCAGAGCGGGGGCGGGGCGCTGATGCTCGTCGCCAGCACGGCGGGCTTCGCGCCGCTGCCGTACCAGACGGCCTATGCGGCCACGAAGTCGTTCGTCATCAGCTACGGACGGGGACTGGCCTACGAGCTGCGCAAGGTGGGCGTGTCCGTCACCGTCTTCGCGCCCGGCGGCATCGCCACGGAGATGCTGTCGGTGTCCGGTCTGGACCGGAAGTTCAAGGCGGGCGACGTGGGCATCATGTCCGCGGAGGCCTGCGCGCGCACCGCCGTGGAGGCGTTCGTGCACCGCCGCGAGCTCTCCGTGCCCGGCGTCCTCAACCGCTTCCTCGCGACGATGATGAAGCTGCTGCCCCACGGCTTCATGATGGGGCGCTCGGCCGCGCTGTACGAAGGCGCGTTGCCGAAGGAGCCGCCCGCGCCTTGAAACAGGCCCGGGCGGCACCCGTCGCGGCGACTCAGGACAGCTTCACGCGCGTGACCTTCAGCTTGCCCACCTGCACGGTGTACTCGCCGGCCCCCAGCTCCGCCTTGGGGTCGGTGACCTTCTCACCGTTCACCTTCACGCCGCCCTGGCCCATCATCTTGCGAGCCTCGGTGGCGGAGGCGACGAACTTCGTCTCCGGCAGCAGCTTCGTGACGAACATCTTCTCCGCGCCCGCGAGCGACACCTCCACGAGCGGCAGGTCCTCCGTGGACAGCTCCTTCTTGGCGAAGCGCTTCTCGAAGTCCTCCGCCGCCTTTCGGCCGGCCTCTTCACCCTGGAAGCGCGCGGCCATCTCCTGCGCGAAGGCGACCTTCGCGGCCTTGGGGTGCGCCGCGCCGGACTTCGTCTGCTCCTCCAGCTCCAGCACCTGCTTGAGCGGCATGGCGGAGAGGAGCTTGTAGTACCGCCACATCAGGTCGTCCGTGATGCTCATCAACTTGCCGAAGATGTTGTCCGCCGGCTCGTCGATGCCCACGTAGTTGTCCAGGCTCTTGGACATCTTGGAGCCGGTGATGACGCCGTCCACCAGCTTCGCGTCCAGGCCCTCCAGGATGGGGCCGGTCATGATGACCTGCGGCTCCAGGCCCTCTTCCTTCATCAGCTGCCGGCCGACGAGCAGGTTGAAGAGCTGATCCGTCGCGCCCAGCTCCACGTCCGCCTTCAGCGCCACGGAGTCGTAGCCCTGCAGGAGCGGGTAGAGGAACTCGTGGATGGCGATGGAGGTGTTCTCCCGGTAGCGCTTCTTGAAGTCGTCGCGCTCCAGCATGCGCTGCACGGAGTAGCGCGCCGCCAGGCGGATCATCCCCTCGGTGCCCAGCGCGTCGAGCCACTCCGAGTTGAACTTCACCACCGTCTTGTCCGGGTCCAGGACCTTGAAGACCTGCTGCTTGTACGTCTCCGAGTTGACCTTCACCTGCTCGCGGGTGAGCGGGGGACGGGCCGCGTTCTTGCCGGACGGGTCCCCGATGAGGGCGGTGAAGTCACCGATGAGGAACACCACCGTGTGGCCGAACTCCTGGAAGCGCCGCATGCGCGTGAGCAGCAGCGTGTGGCCCAGGTGCAGGTCGGGACGGCTGGGGTCGAAGCCCGCCTTGATGACGAGCGGCTTGCCCTTGTCATAGGAGCGCTGAAGCTTCTTCTTCAGGTCCTCCGGCACGTGCAAATCCACGGTGCCGCGAGTGACTTCTTCGAACTGCTCTTCGGGGGTCGCCTTGCGCAGTGCGTCCGGGTTCATGGCGCCGCGGACACTAGCCCAAAAAAGACGACGGGCAGGGCGGGACTTCCAAGTCCGCCCCACCCGTGGATGTCCGCCCGCCTGGCCCGCGGCTCAGGTCCGGCTCAGGTGTCCAGGAAGTCGAAGCTGCGGCACAGGCCGCGCATCGTCTGGCTCTCCGTGACGATCTGGTCCATGTCCACGTCGTCAATCGTCGTGGGCAGCACCTGGACGATCTGGTCGTTGAAGGCCAGACCCACCCGGCGGCTGCGCGAACTGGCCGCCTTGAGGGTGGCGTCGTAGTAGCCACCTCCGCGCCCCAGCCGCTTGCCGTCCGGGCTGAAGCCCAGACCGGGCACCACGAACAGGTCGATCTGATCCACCGCGATCAGGTCCGAGGAGTTCGTGGGCTCCCGGACGCCCAGGCGTCCCGGCTCCAACTCGCTCTCCGACTTGATGGCCCGGAAGGCCAGGATTCGCCCGTGCACGTGGGACAGCGGGTAGCAGACGATCTTCTCGTCCTGCAACGCCGCGATGAGGATGTCCCGGGTAGGCACCTCGCCCCGGATGGGGGCGTAGAGCGCTACCGTCCGCGCATTCTGATAGTAGGGCGATGCCAGGAATCGAGACTGGACCTTGAGGCCACGCTCGTCGATGAGGTCATTGGTCATCGCCTTGCGGCGAGCCGTCAGTTCCTCACGAAGCGTTACCTTCTTCTCCGCCGCCGCCGCCACCGTATCCGCCGCCGTCTCGCTCACCGCCGCCGCTCCAAAGAAAGAGTCCCCCGCCGAGCCGTGTGTCCAGCGTCCATTGAACCCTTAGAAGCCAGGTGGGGACCGAAATCATGTCACCGCAGGCTTCCCTCATCCCCGGTGAAGGGGGAGGGCTTGCACATGGCGACCGAAACGGACCCCGGAATGGACGTATCGGTTCGAATTTCTGCTGGGCATCACGCACCCCGCAGGGAACAGACCTTTACCGCTCAAATCTCGCTACAAGTCCTTAGAATCACTGGGAAAATCCCAGGGCGTTCTGGGAAAATGATAAGGATGGAGAAGCGTGCGGTCAAGCCGTCCTCGCGCGTTTACAAGCCGCCCCGTGGACTTCTATGATGCCCGGGTCCCCGACATGTCGCTCCCGACCCCAACATTGGCTCTCGCGGCGGTAGCCTGCCTCACCTCCGGATTCGCCTGGGCGGGTCCGCAGATGAACAGTACCTACCAGGCAGATGCCTTCGGCCCCATCGAGTTGCGCTCGGACGGGGAGCACCTCGTCGGCACGGCGCCGGCCGGGGGGCCCTGCCAACGCCAGGTCGCCGAGCAGATTCTGACGGGCGACTTCCAGGGCAACGTCTTCCTGGGCGAGCTCACGCTCTGTCAGACGGGGGACACCTGCACCCCGTCCCGCAGCTTCCCGGTGATGCTCGTCTACAACGTGGAGGAGCGGGCGCTGGGCGGCGTGGTGAAGCTGGAGGACAGCTGCGAGTCCCCGGCGCTGCCCAAGAGCCGGATGCTGGTGTTCCGGGCGACGGAGCAGGGGGCCTCGCTGACGCCGACTCCGGCAACAGCGCAGGCACCCGAGCAGCGCCAGGCGCAGGCTCCCGTGCCGCCCCCGCCGTCCGGTGGGGCCGCGCAGGTGGCGGCGCAGCGCCGGCTGGAGCCGCTGGACGTGGCGGCCACCTTGAAGCTGGGGCAGTCGTTGCTGGCGCAGAACCCCATCGCGGCGTCGCAGCAGTTCCAGCTGGTGCTGGCCCAGGAGAAGGAGAAGAACAACGCCTGGGCGCTGACGGGCATGGGCGTGTCGCACTACCTGCGCAAGCAGCAGCCGGAGGCGCTCAGGTACCTGGAGCAGGCGCGCAACGTGGGCAGCGGCGCGGCCAAGGCGGAGGCCTTCTTCTGGACCGCGTGCGTGAAGCGGGCGGCGCAGGAGTCGGGGTTCGCCCAGGTCGCGCTGCGGCGTGCGCTGGCGGAGGGGTGGTCCCCGCCGGAGGGCAACGCGCTGGTGGAGCGCGAGCTCCAGCTGTTCGCCAATGAAGGCGCGGTGTACGAGGCGCAGGTGAAGCAGGCCCGCGGTCGCAAGCGGGTCCAGGGCCGTGATCCGCAAGGAGCTGGCAGCGCCAGCCCGTGAACGCGCCGACTCCCGTGTCGAAGCCCATCCGCGTCTTCGGCAACTACGAAATCCAGTCGCTGCTGGGCAAGGGCGGCATGGCCGAGGTGTACCGCGCGCGCGTGCGCTCCGGTCCCTATGAAGGCTGGACGGTCGCGCTCAAGCGGCTGTTGCCCGCGCTCACCCGCGACCCGGCGTCGGTGGACCTCTTCCGCCGCGAGGCGCAGCTGTCGCGCCAGCTGGACCATCCGAACATCGTGAAGGTGCTGGACGCCGGGATGCTGGACGACGTGTCCTTCCTGGTGATGGACTTGGTGGACGGGCGCGACCTGGGCCACATCCTGCGCCGGTGCAAGGCGCGCGGGATTCCGCTCCCCGTCGACTTCGCGGTGTACCTGGCGAAGGTGCTGATGGAGGCGCTCGCGTACGCGCACACCGCCACGGGCCCGGACGGCAAGCCGCTGGGCATCGTCCACTGCGACGTGTCCCCGTCCAACCTGTTCATCTCCCGCGTGGGGGAGATCAAGCTGGGCGACTTCGGCGTGTCGCGCGTGCTGGTGGATGGCAAGCTCCAGGGCGGCGAGGTGCTGGGAAAGCCGTACTACCTGTCCCCGGAGTCGCTGCAGGGCGCCGTCACGCCGGAGGCGGACCTGTGGGCCGCGAGCGTGGTGCTCTACGAGCTGCTCACGCTGGGCCGGCCCTTCGTGGGCTCGACGCCGGAAGAGGTCTTCGCGGGCATCCTGTCGCGCAAGTACCGGCCCCTGCGGTCGGTGCGTCCGGACATCCCGCAGGCGCTGGATGACGTGCTGGCGCGCGCGTTCGCGGAGAACCCCGAGGACCGCTTCTCCTCCGCGGAGGAGTACGCGAAGGCGCTGTCGCCGCACTTCGACGAGAACGTGGGGACGCCGCTGGCCATCGCGGCGGTGGTGCGCGGCCTGTTCGGCACCACGGACGAGATGCCCGCGTACCGGGGCTCGCCGTCCAACGGCCCCTCCGAAGACAACGGGTAGCCGGGCGGGCAGGGCCCTGTCGCGCGGGCTCCCAGCCGATGGAGCCCGCTGCGGTGCCTGCTCCGGATGATGACCTTTCCTCCCGCGAACCCGCACCGGGAGGAATCCATGGCGACCGAGCGAAAGCAGCAGCAGCCCGAGCAGAACGAGCCCACCCGGGAGACAAGGCGGGGCGACGAGCGGCTTCCGCCCAAGCCCGACGAGGCCAAGGAGGGCATCCCCGGATACGGCCAGCCGGATCCAGAGGTCCGCGAGAAGAACCTGCCGGACCAGAAGTGGTGATCCGCCCCGAGGATTGAGCGCGTGTCCGTCAGTGCTCGCGACCCTGTGCGGTGCGGGCCTCAGCCTTCGAGGGCGCGCACCCGGGGCACATGCGTGCACAGCGCGTCCACGACGCGAGAGACCTCCGCGCCGGTGGTGCCAGGGCCCAGGCTGAAGCGCAGGCTGCCGCGCGCCTCGGTAGGGGAGAGGCCCATGGCGCGCAGCACGTGGGACGGGGACAGCGTGCCGGACGCGCAGGCCGCTCCCGACGAGACGCGGATGTCCTCCAGGTCCAGCGCCATCAGCAGCGCTTCCCCCTCCACGCCGTCGAAGCGCAGGTTGCTGGTGTTGGGCACCCGGGGCGCGCCAGCGCCGTTCACCGACACCCCGGGCAGCCGCTGGAGCACCTGCTGTTCGAAGGTGTCGCGCAGTGCCGCTACCTTCGCGGCGGTGTTGGCCTGCTCCGCGGCGGCCAGCTCCAGGGCCAGGGCCAGGGCCTCTGCGTAGGGCACGTTCTGCGTGCCTCCGCGTCGGCCTCCCTCCTGGTGCCCGGGCGTCAGCGCCCGCACGTCCACGCCCTTGCGCACCACGAGCACGCCCACGCCCTGGGGGCCACCGAACTTGTGCGCGGAGAGGGAGAGGAGGTCCGCGTCCACTTCGCGCAACGTGAGCGGCACCTTGCCCGCGGCCTGCACGGCGTCGGTGTGGAAGAGGATGCCGCGCTGACGGCACGCGCGCGCGGCCTCCGCCACCGGCTGCAGCACGCCCGTCTCGTTGTTGGCCCACATCAGCGAACACAGCGCGGTGTCCGGCGTGAGCGCCTCCAGCACGGACTCCAGCGGCACACGGCCGTTGGAGTCAGGGGACAGCCGCACCACCTGGGCGCCGTCCTTCTCCAACTGCGTGAGCGCACCCAGCGCGGACGGGTGCTCCACCGTGGTGGACACCACGCGGCGGCGGTCCTTCACCGGGCGGGCCGCGTAGGCGCCCATGAGCGCGAGCGCATCCGCCTCACTGCCCGACGCGGTGAAGGTGATCTCCTTCGGCTCGCAGCCCAGGACGCGCGCCACCTTCGCTCGCGCCGCGTCCAACCGGGCCCGGGCCTCGCGACCACCTCCGTGCACGCTGGACGCGTTGCCGAAGCCGCCTTCCGTGAAGGCCCGTGCGAGCAGCGCGCCCACCTCCGCGCGCACCGGCGCGGCGGCGTTGTGGTCCCAGTAGATCACGTGTCCTGCGCGGACAGCAGCGACACCGGCCGCTCCTCGGAGACACCAAAGGCTTCGAGGAAGCGCGACACCACCTCGCGCTTGAGCGCCTTGCGCTTGGCCGCGCTGCCGGACAGGGGCAGCCGCGCGCCCGCCATGCTGCCGTGGCCGCCGGACGAACCGCCCAGGTCCTCGCACAGCTCGCGGATGAGGCGGCCCGCGTTCATGCGCCGGTCCTTCACGCGCAGGCTCAGGAAGAGCTGGTTGCGGAACGTTCCGTACGCCAGGGACCACTTCATCCCTTCCAGGTACATCATCCGCTCGGCGACCTCCGCCACCAGGTCCGGAGAATAGACCTCCTCCAGGTCGGTGATGATGGCGGTGCCGTAGACCTTCGCCTTCTCGATGGACGTGTGGAACAGCTGGAAGAAGCGCGCCGGCAACTCCGGGTGCTCAATCTGTCCCAAGAGCTGCTTGTCGCAGCGGGGGAACAGCCACAGGTAGCTGTCCACGTCCGTCTGGGTCGTCTCTCGGCCCAGGTCCCGCGTGTCCGCCTTGATGCCGTAGAAGAGCGCGGTGGCGATCTCCACGGACGGCTCCAGCCGAGCGGCCCGCAGGTACTCCACCAGCATGGTGGAGGTGGCGCCGAAGTCGCCGCCCACGTCCGCGAAGGGGGCCAGCAGGCTCTCCTCTCGCAGCGGATGGTGGTCCACCACCAGGTCCGCGCGGTAGCGCGCCGGCAGGGAGTGGTTGCGCACCGGCGGCTGCGTGTCCACCAGGCCGAAGAGGTCGTACTGGCTGAAGTCGATCTGCGACACGTGCGACACCGGCAGCCGGAGCACGCGCACGAAGGCGACGTTCTCCGCACGGCCAATGATGCCGCCGTAGCCCACGTGGGACTCGATGCCGGCCTTGCGCTCCAGCAGATGGGCGAGCGACACCGCCGCCGCCATGGAGTCGGGGTCCGGGTTGTCGTGCGTGAGGATGAGCGCCCGGCGGTGACCCTTGGCCACCTGGAGCAGGCGGGCCAGCTTGTCGGCGGCAGGCAACTTCGCCAACCGCGCTGGCGGAGGCTCCGTGAGCTCGCTCCCGGCGGGAAGCTGGGCGCGGCGGCTTTGGAGGGACGGGGTGACAGGCATGGGGACTCTTCTTTTACTTCCTCCGCCACGGGGATTCGAGAAGTCGGATGTTCTCTCCGTGACGTTCAGGGGTGTGTCCAACACCCCAATGGTGTCGACGTGCCGCGCGTTCTTCACGCCGCGGCGGAGGACGGGCGGGACGCCTGCTCCCTCGCCAGTCCTCCGGGGGCACGCCGCCCCGCGAGCGCTACTCCACCGTCTTGTACTTGCGGCCGAGGTCGCGGAAGTACTTCACGCCGTTGTCCAGCGAGTTCTCCATCGCGTCCATCAGCACCGTGCGGAACGTGGCCACGGGCGCGCGGAAGGACTCGTAGTAGCGCTGCCGGTCGATGGAGTGGATGACCGCGGGCATGTAGCCGTTGCGCAGCAGGATGAGGTTGCTGCACATGCGCCCCACCTTCCCGCTGTGCTCGGTGAAGGGGAAGATCTGCAGGAACTCGTGCTGCACCACCGCCGCCTGCTTGATGGGGTGGAACTCGCGGAACTCCGCGCTGGCGGTGTGGTCCACGAGCTTCTCCAGCCGCGCCTGGATCTTCGCGGGCTGGGTGATGTCGTGGAAGTAGGTGCGGTGCAGGGGCATGTCCTTGCGCAGCCCCGCGCGGTCGCGCTCCTTGGCCAGCTCCTTCTCCGTGCGCTCGCGGCGCTCCATGCGCGCACGCTCGGCCAGCGCTTCCGGCGTGTTGCCCAGGAAGAGGTCGTGCATCCGCTTGATGGTGGTGAGCGTGAGCGCGGACTGCTTCTTCGCGCCCACGGCCTCCTCGCGGATGAAGTCCGCCACCGCCTTGTGGTTGCGGATCTCCAGCACCACCGGGATCATGGAGGCTTCCGCCGCCGTGCGCTCCGGGAAGAGCGCGGCCATCAGCTCCTGGTGCGTGTACACGACGCCTTCGAGCGCGGCGTCGTGGTAGATCCACGACATCTCGAAGCGGTCGAGGTACTCACGCGCCGGCGGCTTGCCCTTGTAGATCTCAAGGTACTCGCGCAGCTGCTCGTTCTTCTCGTCGATGTCCTGGTAGCGTTCCTTCACGGACTGCGGCTCCTTCTCGCTCCGGCCCGCCCCGGGCGCTGATTCTCAGAGGCTGCGCCGGGAGGTACAACGGCACGCGGAGTCTAGAAATTCCGCGCGGTTGGAACAAATAAAACCTGACTAGAGATTCACCAGGAACACTTCGCACGCCTGATCCAGCAGGTCTTTTGAAAGGGCTGGCGGGATTTGCCGGTATCGGGCCGCGTCCCGGATGAGCGACACGAGGTCGCGGGGGTGGCAGGAGCGCATCTCCATGCTGCGCGGCTTGTAGTAGTGCTCCACCAGGTAGGTGATGGCCTGGTCCACGTAGGGGATGCCCGCCGCTTCGCACACCCGGCGGAAGATCTCCCGGTAGGACTCTTCATCCGGGTTGCCTACTTCAATCTTGTACTTGATGCGCCGCAGGAAGGCCTCGTCCACCAGCTCCTTGGGGTCCAGGTTGGTGGAGAAGACGAGCAGCTGATCGAAGGGAATCTCGAACTTCTTGCCGGTGTGCAGGGTGAGGAAGTCCACCCGCTTCTCCAGGGGGACAATCCAGCGGTTGAGCAGGTCCGTGGGGTGGACCTTCTGGCGGCCGAAGTCGTCGATGAGGAGCATGCCGCCGTTGGCCTTCACCTGGAACGGCGCCTCGTAGAAGCGGGTGCTCTCCGAGTAGATGAGGTCCAACGTCTCCAGCGTCAGCTCGCCGCCCACCACCACGGCGGGGCGCCGGCAGAGCGACCAGCGCTTGTCCATTTCGAACGTCTGCCGGCGGCCGCTGGCGTCACGGCCCGCCTCCAGCGACACGGGCGTGTGGATGATGCGGTCGAAGACCTTGATGATCTGGTTGTCGATTTCGAGGCAGTGCGGGACGAACACCTCGCCGCCGAACATGTGGGAAATCGCCTCCGCCAGGCTCGTCTTGCCGTTGCCGGGCGGGCCGTAGAGGAAGAGCGAGCGGCCGGAGTTCACGGCCGGGCCCAGCTTGTCCATCAGCTCCGCGGAGACGGTGAGGTGGCCCAGGGCGGCCATGAGGTCCTCCTGGCCTACTACGGGCGTCTCCTCCGTCTGGCTGCTGATGAGGGCGTTGTACTGCTCGATGGGGACGGGCGCCGGCCCCACGTAGGTGGAGCGGGTGAGGGCGTCACGCGCGTACTCGCGGCCCTTCTCCGTGAGGGCGAACTCCACGGACGCGCGGCCAAAGCCCTTGCCGCCGCGGAGGTCCACCAGCTTCTCCGCGGCGAGGAAGTCCACCACGTGCTCCACCACGCCGGACCAGGGCAGGCACATGCTTTCGGCGATGGCCACGCCCGTGCCGGTGCCGGCGTAGTAGAGGAACTTGAGGCCCAGGTCCGCGAGCAGACCCATCCTCAGGCCCGTGTCCTCCAGCGACTTCGGCTCACTGGGAGCGATGTCGAGGACGGACGGGTTCTCCAGCTTGAAGGGATTGTCTTCGTACGCGTAGCCGGCGGGAGGCATCGGGTACGGGTTGTACCCGATTCCCCCGGCCGCCGGGACTTCACGTCCGCCGACTGTCCGTCAAACGTAGGTCAGCCAGTCCGCATAGCGGGCTTCCTGGCCCCGCACGACGCGGAAGTACATGTCCTGGACGAACTTGCTGATGGGGCCGGGCTTGCCGTCGCCAATCTGCCGGTTGTCCACCTCGCGCACCGGGGTGATCTCCGCGGCGGTGCCGGTGAAGAAGACCTCGTTGGCGATGTAGAGGGCGTCACGGGTGACGGTGACCTCCTCGATGGTGGTGTGGCCGGCGTCGCGTAGCAGCTTCAGCACCGTGTCGCGGGTGATGCCATCCAGGACGGGGGACGAGAGGGGCGGCGTCTTGATGACGCCCTTCTTGTTCACGAGGAAGATGTTCTCCCCGGAGGCCTCCGCGACGAAGCCGCTGATGTCCAGGAGGATGGCCTCGTCGTAGCCGGCGAGCACCGCCTCGCGCTTGGCGAGGATGGAGTTCACGTACTGGCCGGTGATCTTGCCGCGCACCATGTTCACGTTCACGTGGTTGCGCGTGAAGGAGCTGACCTTGGCGCGGATGCCCTCCTTCATGCCCTTGTCGCCCAGGTACGAGCCCCAGTCCCAGGCGGTGATGCCCACGCGGGTGGGGTTCACCGCGCCCAGGCCCATGGCGCCGTCGCCCATGAAGGCCACCGGGCGCAGGTAGGCGCCGTTGGCGAACTGCTGCTTCTGCTTGCGCAGCAGGTCCACCGTGGCCTCGACCAGCTCGTCCTCGCTGTAGGGAATCGGCAGCATGATGATATGCGCGGAGTCGAGCAGGCGGCGGATGTGCTCGCGCAGTCGGAAGACGGCGAGCCGGCCATCATGGGTCTTGTAGGCGCGGATGCCCTCGAAGACGCCCAGGCCGTAGTGGAGGGCGTGCGTCATCACGTGCACGTTGCCCTCGTCCCATTTGATCAGCTTCCCATCGAGCCAGATGTGTTCGGCGCGCAGCACGGTGGATGAGGTTGAGCTCATCGGGATGTTCCTCTCGGGCCAGGGGTGGGACAGCTGAGGGACTTGTACCCAGGCACACTGGGGACGCAAAGCGTGAAGTGCCAACGATCTGCACTCCGCGTGCGGCGCTTTGCGTCAGGCCTGCGCGATGGTGGGCAGGTTGGCGCGGGCCTTCTCGATGTCGCCCTCGTATTTGAGGACGAGGTTGAGCGTGGCGGCAACGACGTCCGCGCTGAGCGCTTCCGCGTTGAGCAGCGTCAGGCTCTGCGCCCAGTCCAGGGTCTCGCTGATGGACGGGGCCTTCTTCAAATCCAACGCGCGGATGGCGGCGACGGCTTCCACCACCTGCTCGGCCAGCACCTGGGGAACATCCGGAAGGCGCGAGCGGACGATGCGCAACTCGCGCTCGCGGTCCGGGAAGTCGATGTGCAGGTGCAGGCAGCGGCGCTTGAGCGCGTCCGACAACTCACGGGCGTTGTTGCTGGTGAGGATGACGCGCGGGACATGCTTCGCGCGGATGGTGCCCAACTCCGGCACCGTGACAGCGTTGTCAGAGAGGACCTCCAGGAGGAAGGCCTCGAACTCCGGATCCGCCTTGTCGATTTCGTCCACCAGCAGCAGGGCCGGCGTGTCCGACAGCTGGGCCTGGAGGATGGGGCGGGGGAGGAGGAAGCGCTCGGAGAAGAACACCGCGTCCCCGGACGCCAGCCGGTCCGCGGCCTCCGCCAGCGTGGACGTGCCCTGGGTCAGCTCGCCAATCTTGTCCTTGAGCAGCTGGGTGTAGAGCAGCTGCTTGGCGTACTCCCACTCGTAGAGGGCCTTGGCCTCGTCCAGTCCCTCGTAGCACTGGAGGCGGAGGAAGGTCCGGTCCAACGCCTGGGCCAGGGCCTTGGCCAGCTCCGTCTTGCCCACGCCGGCCGGGCCCTCCACCAGGATGGGCTTGCCCATCCGGTCCGCCAGGAACACCGCCGTGGCGATTTCAGGGGACGACAGGTAGCCCACCGCCTCCAGGCAACGCGCCGCGTCCTCCACGCTGGTGAACGAGCGAATCTCCGGAGTCAGTTGGGGGGGGCTCACACCCGTCAACTTAACCGACGGTTCCGTGGCCACTGCGGCAAAAATGCCAGGGTTGTGGGGGCGCCGTCCGCACTCTTGAGGACCTTGGGAGCTGTAACCCTGCGGAATCAGGGTGCGTAATTATTTTCGCACCGCGGGCATGCACCGTGCATCTATGCGGGCGTATCTCAGGACGACGAGGTCGCGGGTCATGTGGGCGTGGCTGAAGCTGGCGATGGCGGTGCTGGTGGTGGTGATGCCGGGGGGCTTCCCCCTCGTGCTTGCGTACATCGCGACGCGGACGCTGCTGGAGCGGTGGCGGCAGGCGCAGGCGCTGGCGCTGGAAGAGGGCCGTCCGGTGTCGGTGGTGCGGGACGTGGTGGGCGCGCTGCACTTCCGGGACCTCATCCGTGAGGCGAAGGCGGCCACGGCGCTGTAACCGTCGCGGGACAGTCTTGAGATGGACGAAGGGCCCGGCACTCCAGGGAGTGCGCGGGCCCTTGTCGTTTCCGGCGGTCGGCCCTCCCGGGTGCGGGGAGGGCCGGGGTGCGGGCTACTTGTCGAGCTCGTCGACGAGCGCCGTCCAGTCGTCCTCACCGGCTTCGGGGGCGGTGGGCAGCTGCATCACCATGGTGCGCTCCGGGGCCTCCTCGTCC
>NZ_RAWF01000429.1:0-4756 GCF_003612075.1 Corallococcus sp. CA041A | reverse complement strand
GCCGCACCCCGCGCCGCCCCGGCCCCGGCGATGCTCCTGGACGTGCCCAAGTCCGCGCCCCGCTACAACGGCGCGCTGCCCGGCGTCGTGGAGGGCGAACGTCCCACGCTGGATCAGGTCCGCCGCGAGCTGGGCGACTGCCGCCGCTGCAAGCTGTGCTCGGGCCGCAAGAACATCGTGTTCGGCTCCGGCAACCCTCGCGCGGACCTGGTGTTCGTGGGCGAGGGCCCCGGTGAGAACGAGGACCTCCAGGGCGTGCCCTTCGTGGGCGCCGCCGGGGACCTGCTCACCAAGATGATTGGCGCCATGGGCTTCACCCGCAACGACGTCTACATCGCCAACGTCGTGAAGTGCCGCCCGCCCGGCAACCGCAACCCGGAGCCGGATGAGATCGCCGCGTGCGAGCCCTTCCTGCGCTCGCAGTTGCTCGCCATCCAGCCCAAGGTCATCGTCGCGCTGGGCAAGTTCGCGGCGCAGACGCTGCTCAGGGACACCACCCCCATCACCCGCATGCGGGGGCAGTGGCGCGAATATGAGGGCATCCAGCTCATGCCCACCTTCCACCCCGCGTACCTCCTGCGCAACAGCGCGGAGAAGCGCAATGCGTGGGCGGACCTGCAACAGGTGATGAAGCTGTTCGGCAAGCACCCGGGCTCCAGCGCGTAGAACGCGCGGCGCACCGCGATTAGGAGAGGCACCGATGAAGGGCGTGCTCGAGACGCGTGAAGTGCATTCCCCCGCGCTGGAGAACAACCCGCTGGGAGATCCGGCCCGCCGCCGGCTCACCGTGTACCTGCCGCCGGGCTACGCGGAGGGCACGCAGCGCTACGCGGTCGTCTACTTCCTGCACGCCTTCGGCAACGGCGGCGGCTCGTGGACCAACGTGTCCGGGTTCTCGCCCACCGTTCCGGACCGCCTGGACGCGCTCATCGAACAGGGCGCCATCCCGCCCGTCATCGGCGTCTTCCCGGACGCGTGGACGAAGCTGGGCGGCAGCCAGTGGGTGAACAGCGACGCCATCGGCCGCTACCGCGACTACCTGGTCAAGGACATCGTCGGCTTCGTGGACAAGACCTTCCGCACGCTGCCCAAGGCCGCGTCCCGCGCGGTGGTGGGCCACAGCTCCGGCGGCTACGGCGCGCTGGTGATGGGCCGCTACCACCCGGAGGTCTTCTCCCTGCTGGGCGCGCACGCCCCGGATTCCTACTTCGAATACTCGTACATGCCGGACCTGCCCAAGGCCGCCACCTCCCTGATGAAGGCGGGCGGCGTGGAGGCGTGGGTGACGGAGCTGCGCCAGCGCGCTGTCGCCACCAAGGTGCGCGGCGACGACTTCCCGGTCATCAACATCCTGGCCATGGCGGCGGCGTACTCGCCGAAGAAGGGTGAGCCGCTCAACCTGGAGCTGCCCTTCGAGCAGCACAACGCGAAGCTGCGCCTGGACGTGTGGAACCGGTGGCTCGTGCACGACCCCGTGCGCTTCGTGCCCAAGTTCATGGACTCCTTCCGCAAGCTGAAGACGGTCTACCTGGACGCCGGCACGCGCGACGAGTTCAACCTGCGCTGGGGCACGCGCATGGTGGCGGACGACCTGAAGGCCGGCGGCGTGGACGTGGCGCACGAGGAGTTCGAGGACGGGCACTCGGGCGTTTCGTACCGCTTCGAGCGGTCGCTGTCGGTGCTGGTGCCGCTCCTGGCGCGGGACTGATAAGGGGGACGCCATGGATACCTACGGACTGTCGCGCGTCGTGGCGGAGAAGGGCGTGCTGCCGCAGCGCGCTCGCAAGCTGGACCCCTCGCTGCCGTGCCGCGAGGCGGAGCTGCTCATCGACGTGGAGAGCCTCAACATCGACGCCGCGTCCTTCAAGCAGATCAAGGACGACGTGGGCGGCGACCCCGCGCGCATCGCCTCCCGCATCCAGGACATCGTCCTCGAGCGCGGCAAGATGCAGAACCCCGTCACCGGCTCGGGCGGCATGCTCATTGGCCGCGTGAAGGAGCTGGGCGCGAAGCACCCCGCCAACGGCGTGCTCAAGCCGGGCGACCGCATCGCCACGCTGGTGAGCCTGACGCTCACGCCGCTCGTCATCGAAGAGGTGAAGGCGGTGCACGCGGACATCGACCGCGTGGACATCCGCGGCCATGCGCTGCTCTTCGCGAGCGGCATCTACGCGAAGCTCCCCACGGACATGCCGGACACGCTGTCGCTGGCGGCGCTGGATGTCTGCGGCGCGCCCGCGCTGGTGGCTCGCCACGTGCGCCCGGGCATGACGGTGGCGGTGCTGGGCGCGGGCAAGAGCGGCGCGCTGTGCCTGGCGCAGGCCCGCCGCAGCCTGGAGAGCCGCGGCAAGCTGCTGGCGCTGGACATCTCCCAGAAGGCGCTGGACGCGCTGTCCGCCATTGGCCTGTGCGACGAGGCCATGAAGGTGGACGCCACCCAGGGCGTGGACGTGATGGAGGCCGTGTCGAAGGCGACCAACGGTCAGCTCTGCGACCTGGTCGTCAACTGCGCCAGCGTGGGCAACACGGAGATGGCGTCACTGCTGTCCGTGAAGGACGGCGGCACGGTCATCTTCTTCTCCATGGCCACCAGCTTCACCACTGCGGCCCTGGGCGCGGAGGGCGTGGGCAAGGACGTCACCATGCTCGTGGGCAATGGCTACGTGCCCGGCCACGCCACCCTCACGCTGGACCTGCTGCGCACCGAACCGTCGCTGCGCCAGCTCTTCGAGTCCCGCTACGTCTAGGGCTTGAGGAAGGCCGTGTGCACGGCCTGCATCAGCGGATCCTTGGAGCCGCCCACCAGGGTCTTGGGCATGTGACCCTGGTTGATGGTCCAGATGATGCTGCCGCCCAGGCCCTTCTCCCGCGCCCAGCGGCCCTTCTCCGACACGGACGCGACGTCTTCGTAGGAGATGTAGTTGCAGGACTGCGGGCCGTACGCGGTGGGGAAGGAGAGGTAGGGCGCCTTGGCGGCGTCGTCCCAGCGGTACGCCTCCGGCTGGTAGTAGTGCGCCTGGATGTTGGCGTAGCTCATCGCGTTGTCGCTCTGCTCCTCCGCGATGTCGTCGCGCCCGTCCAGCGGGGTGCCCGGCTCCGTGATGCCCTTCCAGCAGGTGCCGAAGAAGCCCACGCCCACGCCCATGCGCTGAGGAGGCACGCCCGCGTTCAGGAACGCCTGCACGGAGCTGGCGACGGAGCTGGGGTGTCCGGGGTTCTCACCGAAGAGCGCGCTGGAGTGCCAGCTCGCCCACTGTCCCCAGTGGCCGCTCATCTTGTAGGCCATGATGTTCATCTGATCCACGCGCGCGGCCAGCTGCCGGTGGAACTCCGCGTCCACCTTGCCCAGCGGGAAGTTGGAGTTCACCCAGCCCACCGGCACCGTGATGATGATGTTCTCGTCCGCGGCGCGCAGGTCATCCAGCAGCGCCAGCAGCGGCGCGCTGTCCTGCGGCAGGAGGATGGGCTCCCAGTCCACGTCCACGCCGTCGAACTGCAGCTCGTGCATGGTGTTGATGATGTTGCGCACGAAGTTGCGGCGCTTCTCCAGCGTCTCCGTCGCGGCCCGGAAGCCGTCGTACTCGCCCATGCCGCCCAGCATCAGCAGCGCCTTCTTGCCCGCCTCGTGCGCCCGCACCGCCAGCGCTCGGGCCATTGCCGGGCCCTGCACGGGGTCCACGTCGAAGTCGGTGTAGAGCGTGCCGTCGATGCGCGGACGGATGCGGCCCACCACGATGTGCGTGAGCAGTGACATGTCCACGGCCTCCACCGGGTACAGGTCGCGCTGGTAGCCCACCCAGTAGCCCATCACCCAGTTGGTGGGCGCGCCACCCGGACGCGGCGTCACCTGGGCCGTCTGGCGCGTGCAGGGGCCTTCCCCCATCTCGTTGGCGGCGCAGACGGTGAAGGTGTACGCCGTTCCGTTGTCGAGGTTCTCGATGAGCGTGCCTGACGACGGCGCGTCCACTCGCTGCACCCGGCCGCCCGGCTCCACCATGACCTTGAAGTACGACAGCGGCCGGCCGCCGTAGCTCGCGGGCGCGAGCCAGCTCACGTACGCCTGGCCGTTGCCCGCGGTGGGCACCACCGAGCGCGGCTGTCCCGGCACCGTGGGGTTCGGGATGCTCATGCCCGCCTTGGGCGTCACCAGATCCGTCTCCACGGAGGCCTGGCCCTCGCCCATCGCGTTCACCGCGGCGACCTTGAAGACGTAGGTGAAGCCGTTGTTCAGCCCCAGCACCGTGGCCTGCGTGTCGGGCACCTTCACCAGCGCGCCGCCGCACTCGGGGACGCAGCGCACCACGTAGTAGAGCAGCGGGCTGCCGCCATCGCTGGGAGGCACCGTCCACGTCACCAGCGCGGACGCGTCTCCCGCCTGCGCGACCACCTGCTTCGGTGCTTCGGGGGCCGTGAGCGGAGGTGGGGGTGTGTCCGGACCTCCGCCAAAATCGCAACCGCTCAACATCACCGCGAGGGCCAGCCCCACCCACCCACGCACTGGTATTGCCCGATGGCTTTTCATCCCTGCACTCCTGGAAGAACGCGGGATGTTATGCGGCCAACCCCCCACTTGGAGTCAAGTCTAGCTGGAAAAATGTGGCAATTTTGTATGAATTGGAATTCGTGTATTAAGCCGACTAATCCCATTCATCCAGGGAATCACGAAACCTCAGCGGATGGGAAATCGGTCTCCGAAGGACGGCTGGTGTGGGGGCTGCCAGCGGGTGTCTGGCTTCACCTCGCCCGGGCGGTGGGG
>NZ_RAWF01000428.1:0-4765 GCF_003612075.1 Corallococcus sp. CA041A | reverse complement strand
GACACGGTGGGCGGGGCGGAAACGGGCCCGACAGGGGTCTCCAGCGGCCGGCAGAGCCAGGCCACCGCGAGACACGACAACACGACTCCCGTGCCTCCGACACTCCAGACGATGTGGTTCATGGGTTCCCCTCAGGACGCACCTGTGGCGGTGCGCGCGCCGTCCCGCCTTCCCGCGAGAGACCCGCAATAGATGCCACTTGGAGTCACATGCAATCAAGTTGCATTTAATGGGCGGTGTCCGGGGAGTGTCGGGCGGGGTGGGCTGTCACCTCGATTCCACGAAGGAGGGCTGTTCCTGGGGCGCTGGCATGCCGAAGATGGGGCGCTTTTGTCCCGCAGGGCTGGAGGTGCCGTGAAATGAGAGGGTCGTCCTTCTTGTCGCGCGTCCTGGTGTTGTCCGTGCTGGTGCTCCCCGCGTTGGCGCAGGCGGGCTCGTACCTCCGGGTGGTGAGCTGGAACCTCCGCCACGAGGGATGGGCGGCCGAGCAGTCCTACCTGGATGACGCGAAGCAGCTGTGGAACCAGTTCGGTGCGAACAGCAACTCGAACAATGGCTGTGACCTGGTGTTCCTCCAGGAGGTGATGGACGCGTCCGCGGCGACGGCCATCGCGACGAACCTGACGCAGGTCTCCGGGGTGTCGTGGACGGCGGTGGTGACGCCGCTCATCGGCCGGTCGTCCTACAAGGAGCACTACGCGGTGCTGTACCGGACGGACACGGTGTCGCTCTTGTCCTCCACGGTGTGGACGGACACGGGGGACCTGTTCGAGCGCGAGCCGCAGGTGGTGAAGGTGCGCCACGTGCCCACGGGCGCGGACTACACCTTCCTCAACTGGCACGCGGTGTGGGGCACGGCGGCGGACCGCACGCTGGAGGCGCAGGCCATCGACGGCGTGTTCGCGTCCGTGCAGTCCGCCAGCACCTCGGACCAGGACGTCATCCTCGTGGGTGACCACAACATGGCCTGCACCCATGCGTCCTGGAGCCAGCTGAAGGGCCTGTCGCCCGCGGTGACGTGCAAGCTGGACGTGGCCACCACGATGAATACGTCCGGGGGCTACGCCAACGCGTACGACCACTTCTGGATGCAGGACACGTACGTGACGGAGTTCTCCAGCACGGGCCGCGACTACATCGCGAACCCGCTGGACTACGTCACCCGGCTGTCTGACCACGCGCCGGTGTGGCTGTCCCTGTACTCCAACAGCGACACGGACTGATGCGCGTGGGTGGCTGCCGCCGCGTCAACAGGCCTTCTCTTCGCCCGATGCGTCGAGCAGCATGATGGAGGACTCGGGCTCAGGGGGCCCCAGGAGGGCGAAGCGATGGCGCAGTCGGAGCAGCGGAGCGCGAAACCGTACTGGGTGGCCCTGTCCGTGGGCATGGTCCTGGCCGTCGCGCTGCCCATCACCTACTTGACCCTGACGCCCCTCCTGTCGCCCCCCGCGGAGCCCGGTGACATCTCCAGCCCCACGCTCGCGAAGGTGCTCAACGAGAGCATCGACACGGCCGTGGCGGATCTGGACCCGAAGACCTGGCCCGGCCTGATTCCAGAAGCGGCGGCCAACTCTCAAGTGTTCCTGCGCGAGGTGGCCGAGGTCGTTGCCCGTTGCAGCAAGGGGCCGCTGGAGCCCAACCAGAAGTACAACCGGATGTTGCTCCATCTGGTCGGCGTGGATGGCTCCCGCTACGAGCCCATTACCTCGCGAGGGTGCGGCGAGGACTCCCTCATCTTCCGCGCCACGTTCAAGGACGGTCGCATCGCGGAGGTCTTCACCGACGGACGCGAGCGGCGGTACTCCGTCGAGGAGGTGAAGGGCCTGGTCAACATCCGCGAGTTCGGAAAGAGACTCATCTCCTCGGACAAGACGCGTCACCCCGAGCGCTACTACAGGGCAGCCCCGCCCCAGCCGCCTCCTCGGGATGTCTCGAAGGATTGGGAGTGAGGCCCGCGGCTCGGCTGAGGCATCCCACTCCAGTGTGGTTGTCCCTGTCCTCCAACAGCGACACGGACGGATGCGCGTGAAGCGGGCCCTGGGCGGGATGCTGGTGGCGGTGCTGCTGGTCGTGGGCGTGTGGATGCTGCTGCGTCCCGAGCCCGCGTCACCGCTGGCGCCGCCATCGCATCCCGTGGCCGCGAGGGTCGAGGACGCCGGTGTGCCGGAGGTGGCTCCGCAAGTAGAGGCCACGGTGGACTCTGGCCTGTGGCTGACCGCGACGTTGGAGGGCTCGCGTCCATTCGAGGGGGAGGCGCGCGTGGGCGCTGCGTTCATCTCCGAGTCGGATCGCGGTTGGTGGGAAGAGGAGGGCCGCCGCCGCGTCGCGCGCACGGGGCCCGCGCGTCTGGAGGACCTGGCGAACGTGCGGGAGTGGGAGGAGGCCCCGGTCACTGCTGCCGCGCGGGGCGGTGTCGTGGGACCGGTGGCGGTGCCTTCCGCGCCGCGCTACCAGGTGATGGCGTACGCGCCGGATGGCACCGTTTGGTGGGGCGACCATGTGCCCGCGACACAGCCGGTGACGGGACGGGTGGACGTGGGCCGGCTGCGGGAACACCCACCCACGGGCGTGCGCGTGCGGTTGGCGGGGGCTCGGGATGTCCCGGGGACCTTCACCGTGCGGATGCAGCGGGGCGTGGATCCGGAGGACGCGGAGCCGGCCAGCAGCCTGCTGCCAGTGCTGTCGCTGGCGGCGCCGGAGTTGATGCACGCTTTCGAGAACGACACCCCCGTGCCCCTGGTGAAGGACGGGGAGACGCGGCTCGCGCCACTGCCGCCGGACCGGTTGCTGCGGCTGTGGTTGCGCACGCCTTCGGGGAAGCAGAGCGAGCCGGTGGAGGTCCCTCTGCGCGAGGGCTCCGTGGAGCCGGTGACGCTGGACGTGGCGAGGCTGTTCCCCGAGGGCGTGGGGGACGCCGTCACGCTGCGGGGCCGGGTGCTGCTCGGCGATGGGGCACGCCCCCTGGGGACGGCGGTGTACCGGCAGGGGGATGGTGAGGAGCGCCCGCTCGCGCCGGACGGCCGCTTCACGATTCCGGATGTGCCGACGTGGACGGAGACCCGCTTCACGGTGCGGCGGGAGGTGACGGAGGACGAGGGACGGCCCCTGGGTCCCTCGTGGTGGGACTTCGTCTTCACGCCGACGGCGGAGTCGCGGGGCACCGTGGACGTGGTGTGGCGCATGCCGGTGTACCGGTGGCTGGTGCTCCGGATGGATGGCTTCACGCGGGCGCAGTTGAGGGAACGCACGTCGCCGCCCTACCCGGTGTACCTGCTGGAGCGCCGCGACGCGCGAGGCGTGTGGAGCGTCGAGCCCACGCGGGAGTTCCGCCCGGAGGGAGACAGCCTCGCGGTGTCGCTGCTGGAGCCCGGCACGTACCGGATCCAGGTGGCGTCGTCGCCGTATGCATCACGGCCGAGCAGCACCGCCCGGGCAGGCGAGGACTTCTCGGACGTGGAGACGCGGCTGTCACCGGAGGACTCGGCCGTGTCCACGTGCGAGGTGCGGGTCACCCGCGAGGGACGGCCGTTGGCGGGCGCGCTCGTGATCGCGGGCGGAGCGAATCCATCACTGCCGCCCGTGAGAGGAGAGACGGATACCACGGGCCGATGGCGGATGGGGCCCATGACCTCCCACGCGCTTCCCCTGCAGGTGCACGAACGGGACGCCATGGATTGGGAGGGCGATGGAGCGGAGGCATGCCGCCGCTCGGGCGTCGTGGAGGTGCGGCTGTAGTTCAGGCGGCCGACGCCGTTAGAAGCTCGTCGGGGACGCTGGCCAGCTCGGCGTTCTCCTCGGTGACTTCCTCGGCGGTGCGGGCCTGGACGGTCAGGGCCTGCACCCACAGCTCCAGGACATCCATCAGGGCGCTGCGCGTCTCGCCCTGGAGCGGGGCCAGCCGCTGCGCCATGCGCCCCTGCACCTGCGCATCCAGCTGATCCGCGAGCGCGCGGCCCGCGTCGGTGAGGCGCACGCGCACGCGCCGGCGATCATGCCGCACCGAGCGCTCCCGCCGCACGAGGCCGCCATCCTCCAGCCGGTCCACCAGGCGGCTCAGGCGCGGCATGGCGAGTCCCCCCAGGCGCATGGCGAGCACGCCCACGGGCAACAGGCTCTCCGAGCGCAGCCACCAGAGGGCCTGAAGCTCCCGAGGCTCCCAGTGGGGATGGCTCAGGGCATCCAGGGGACTCTCCAGCGCGCCGCAACGGGCCGCGTCCACGAGAAGGTTCCGCCACCGCGCCACCTGCACGCGCACATCCACCGAGAGCTCCGTCATGCACCCCTCCGTGCCGGGCAAGCACCCGCGTTCGGCCCCGCGTGCGCCGCTTCTGGCATGCCGCAGGCTGATGGGCCCGCGAAGCACTCAACGGAGATACGTGACGGGCATATCGGCCTGGTTGCTGACCGGCATTTTTCCTGGCCATGTTCCTGGGTAGCGGAAAGTCACAAACTCGGAGGATTTCTCGTCCGCAACACGAGGCGAGGTGGAGTGGAACACCGCTCACCACGTTCCCTCTACGACCATCAGTCACGGCACGTAGCCGTAGGCGTGAGCGGGCAGATAGTTGGATGGTCGGCTAGCGCACGCGGCCTTCAGACAGGTCTAAACGACGAACCGTGATTCTCGAATGGTCTCATGCTGCGCGTCGAGAGGGAGCGACGCGCAGCAGCGGACTTGAAGTCTGCTGCGCGTTGCGAGCTTCCAGGTAGGCATCCACCTCGGCCATGAGCGCCGACATCTTCTTGCACCGGTGGTTGCGGGTGA
>NZ_RAWF01000427.1:0-4794 GCF_003612075.1 Corallococcus sp. CA041A | reverse complement strand
CCCGTGGAGGTGGAGGAGGGCAGGGTGGTGGACCGCGTCGTGGCGGTCATCGAGGGCCAGGTCCTCACCCAAAGCGAGCTGGAGATGGAGGCCCGGGTGGCGCTGATCCAGCGAGGGGCCGTGCAGGGCGCCGCCCTGCCTCTGGATGAGCAGACGCTCCGGGGAGCCCTGGAGCTCTCCATCAACCAGCGCCTCCAGGTCCTGAGCGCGGATCGCCTGCAGGCCTTCCCGGCCGAGCCGGCGGAGGTGGAGGCTCGGCTGGAGGCCGTCCGGGCGCGGCTGGGAGGAGAGGCGGCGCTCCAGCGCTTCCTGGACCGGCATGGCGTAAACCGAGACGCCCTGGTGGCCGTGCTGGCGCGGGGCCTGCGGGCGGAACGAATCCTCGACAGCCGCGTCCGGTTGAAGGCACAGGTGAGCGAGGCGGAGGTCCGTCACCACTATGATGCCCACCGGGACCTGTACCCCGGTGAGTTCGACCAGACGGCGCGCACGGCCATCCGCGAGGAGTTGGTGCGGGCGCGCTACGGAGAGCTGGCGGCCCAGGCCCTGGCTGAAGTACGCAAGTCAGCGCAGGTACGGCGGGTGGCGCCCTTCGCGCGGGAGGCACGGCGATGAGACGGCTGCGGGACGACGGGACGCCCGACAAGGGAAAGGGCTTCCTGATCCGGCAGATGACCGTGGATGACATGCCGGCGGTGATGGCGCTGGAGAAGGCGTCCTTCAAGAACCCCTGGTCCACGGAGCTGCTCGGGCGCGAGCTCCAGCACGACTGGTCCACCATCCTCCTCGTGGAGGAGCCGGTGCCCGAAGGCGGAGTCGTCCTGCTGGGCCTGGCCATCTTCTGGATCGTCCACGACGAGGTCCACGTCCTCAACGTCGCCACCGCTCCCGTTCACCGCCGCCGGGGCGTCGCGCGCGTCGTGATGGAGGAGGTGCTTCGCCGGGGCGTGGCGCGGCGCTGCTCGCTGGCCACCCTGGAGGTGCGTCGGGGCAACGAGTCCGCCCTCAACCTCTACCGCTCGCTGGGCTTCCGGCCGGTCGGCATCCGCCCGAACTACTACGCGGACGAGGGCGAGGACGCGATCGTGATGGTCCTCGACTTCTAGGGGCGTAAGGGAGTAGAGCGTCCGGCCGTCGTCGCAGTCCCAGGTTTTTCGGGTGTGAGGGAATGCACCCGGGTCCTCTGGCCGGTTCTGGCCCAGGGGCAGGCCATGCTTGACACCCCGGGGGCCCTCCCTATACTCGCGGGCCTTTTGTGTAGCCTGTAGGTAGATATGCTCCGCTTTCGTGTAGCCGGACGCGGGGTTCCCACGAAGAAGAGGTTTCAGTGCCGACCATCAGCCAGCTCGTCCGCAAGGGCCGCGAGAAGCTCAACATCAAGGGCAAGAGCCCTGCCCTGAAGGAGTGCCCCCAGAAGCGCGGTGTTTGCACGCGCGTCTACACCACGACCCCGAAGAAGCCGAACTCGGCCCTCCGCAAGGTGGCCCGCGTGCGTCTCACCAACGGCATCGAGGTGACTTCCTACATCCCCGGCGTGGGTCACAACCTCCAGGAGCACTCGGTGGTCATGATCCGCGGTGGCCGTGTGAAGGACCTCCCGGGCGTTCGCTACCACATCATCCGCGGCACGCTGGACTCCGTGGGCGTTGCCGGTCGCAAGCAGAGCCGCTCCAAGTACGGCGCCAAGCGCCCGAGCTAGTCCGGTTCTCCCGCGCGTCGTTGGCGCGGAACACCTTCGCGGTATCTGAAGCAGTGTTGGACGCTGGCCCCACACCCTGGGGAGTGTCCCTGGAAGTTCCAAGCAGTGTTCTTGAAGCCCCTGAACAAGGCTTTCCTCCGAGTGAGGAGAGTGGGGCGTAAGGGAAGAGATGCCTCGTCGTCGCGTAGTCGCCAAGCGGAAGATTCTCCCGGATCCGAAGTTCCAGGACCGGCTCGTCACCAAGTTCGTCAACGACCTGATGCGCAAGGGGAAGAAGTCCATCGCGGAGGGCGTGTGCTACGGCGCCTTCGCCCTCATGGAGGAGCGCGCGAAGGAAGACCCCCTCAAGACGTTCAAGAAGGCCCTGGACAACGTCAAGCCCGTCCTCGAGGTGAAGAGCCGCCGCGTCGGTGGCGCCACCTACCAGGTCCCCGTGGAGGTCCGTCAGGACCGCCGCGTCGCGCTGGGCATGCGCTGGATCATCTCCTACGCCAAGGCGCGTGGTGAGAAGACCATGCAGGAGAAGCTGGCCGGCGAGATCATGGACGCCGCCAACAACCGCGGTAACGCGGTGAAGAAGCGTGAAGACACGCACAAGATGGCGGAAGCCAACAAGGCCTTCGCTCACTACCGCTGGTAGGTCCCGAAAGGGGCTTCGCGGTTGCCGCCCGGATGCGCTGCCAGCGTCCGGGCGGTTTCGTTTATCTGCCCTGGCAGAAGCCTAAGAGAAGTCCGGAAGGAACCGAGTCATGGCCCGTGAGTTCCCCCTCGAGCGCTACCGCAACATCGGCATCATGGCGCACATCGATGCCGGCAAGACGACCACCACCGAGCGGATCCTGTTCTACACAGGCGCCATCCACAAGATGGGCGAGGTGCACGAAGGCACCACCACCACGGACTGGATGGTCCAGGAGCGCGAGCGCGGCATCACCATCACCTCCGCGGCCATCAGCGCCTTCTGGGAGCGGACGGGCCAGCGCTACCGCGTGAACATCATCGACACGCCGGGCCACGTGGACTTCACCATCGAGGTGGAGCGCTCGCTGCGCGTGCTCGACGGCGCCATCGCGGTGTTCGACGCGGTCAACGGTGTCGAGCCGCAGTCGGAGACGGTGTGGCGCCAGGCGGACCGCTACAAGGTCCCGCGCATCTGCTTCATCAACAAGATGGACCGTGTGGGCGCGGACTTCGAGATGTCCGTCGGCACCATCAAGGAAAAGCTGGGCGCGCGCCCCGTGCGCATGCAGCTGCCCCTGGGCAGCGAGGACAAGCTCAAGGGCGTCATTGACCTGGTGCGCATGAAGGCGCTGGTGTTCCAGGACGCGGAGCAGGGCAGCCGCTTCGAGCTCCAGGACATCCCCGCGGAGTACCAGGAGGCCGCCGCCGCCGCGCGCGGAGATCTGCTGGAGGCCGCTGCCGAGCAGGACGACGCGCTCACGGAGAAGTTCCTCAACGGCGACGAGCTGACCGAGGACGAGGTGCGCGGCGCCATCCGCAAGGGCTGTGTGGGGCTGAGGCTGTTCCCGGTGTTCTGCGGCTCGGCGTTCCGCCACAAGGGCGTGCAGCCGCTGCTGGACGCGGTGGTGGACTACCTGCCCAGCCCGCTGGACATCCCGCCGGTGCAGGCCAAGACGCCCAAGGGCGAGGACGTCATCCGCGAGACGCGCGACGACGCGCCCTTCAGCGCGCTGGCGTTCAAGATCATGAACGACCCGTCCTTCTCCTCGCAGACGCTGACGTTCCTGCGCGTCTACTCGGGGAAGCTGGAGGCGGGCACTGCGGTGTGGAACTCCGTGAAGGGCAAGCGCGAGCGCGTCAGCCGGCTCGTGCAGATGCGCGCGGACAAGAAGGACGAACTGACGGAGTGCTACGCCGGCGATATCTGCGCGGTGGTGGGCCTGAAGCTGGCGAGCACGGGCGACACGCTCTGTGACGACAAGCAGCCCGTCATCCTGGAGCGGATGGAGTTCCCGGAGCCCGTCATCGACATCGCCATCGAGCCGAAGTCCACCGCGGACCAGGACAAGATCATCCAGGCCCTGCAGCGGCTGGCCATGGAGGACCCGTCCTTCCGCGTGCGCTCCAACGAGGAGACGGGCCAGACGCTCATCGCCGGCATGGGCGAGCTGCACCTCGAAATCATCGTCGACCGGCTCCTGCGCGAGTTCAAGGTGGACGCGAACATCGGCAAGCCGCAGGTGGCCTACCGCGAGACGGTGACGGCGACGAAGGTCGCGGAGGGCAAGTACATCCGCCAGGCGGGTGGCAAGGGGCAGTACGGCCACATCAACCTGCGCGTGTCCCCGAACGAGCCCGGCAAGGGCTTCGAGTTCGTCAGCACCATCACCGGTGGCGCCGTGTCCAAGGAGTTCGTGGACGCCGCGCGCGACGGCGCGAAGGAGGCCATGCAGAACGGCCCCGTCGCCGGCTACCCCATGGTGGACGTGAAGGTGGAGGCCTACGACGGCTCCATGCACGACGTGGACTCGTCGGAGATGGCCTTCAAGATCGCCGGCTCCATGGCCTTCAAGGACGCGGTCCGCGCGGCGAACCCCGTCCTGCTGGAGCCCATCATGGCCACGGAGGTCGTCACCCCGGAGGCCGCCATGGGCGACGTCATCGGCGACCTGAACGGCCGGCGCGGGAAGATCCTGGGCATGACGCCCCGGCCTGGCGGCGTGCAGGCCATCCAGGCGGAGGTGCCCCTGGCCGCCATGTTCGGGTACTCGACCGACCTGCGCAGCAAGAGCCAGGGAAGGGCGACCTACACCATGCAGTTCAAGCACTACGCACCGGCGCCGAAGTCAGCGCTCAACCCGAGCTACTGACCTCCCGTCCGTCAGGGGAGCCGCCGGGCGAATTCTGTTGACGTTCCAGCAGCTTTGAAGCACACGCAGCACCCCTCGGAAGTTCTCCCGAAGTCCTATACCGCCGGGGTCGCACCGGCGGCGTCGTGAGGAGCGGTTCATGTCCAAGGAAAAGTTCGATCGCAGCCTGCCCCACGTGAACATCGGAACGATTGGGCACGTGGACCACGGCAAGACGTCGCTGACGGCGGCCATCACGAAGGTGCTGGCCAAGACGGGCGGCGC
>NZ_RAWF01000426.1:0-4797 GCF_003612075.1 Corallococcus sp. CA041A | reverse complement strand
GGAGAGGTGTATAAGAGACAGGGGGGGGACGGCGGACACGGTGCGGTTCACCTCCGGAGGCCGGTGGGTGATATCCAGGTCCCGACGATGAAATCCATTCGCATCTCCCAGCTCCTCGAGGACCAGGGCCACGACCTGCGGCTGACCCTGATGGCGGGCACCCAGGGGCTGGCGCGCACGGTGGACTCCTCGCGCATCCAGAAGCCGGGCCTGGCGCTGGCGGGCTTCACCGAGCACCTCCACCCGCACCGCGTCCAGGTCTTCGGCAACACTGAAATCTCCTACCTGGCCACCCTGGCGGAGGACGCGCAGCACGCCTCGCTGGCCAAGCTCTTCAGCGAAGAGGACCTGGCGTGCGTGGTGGTCACCAAGGCGCTGGACGTGCCGCGCGCGCTGGTGGACGCCTGCGAGGCCGCGGGCCTGTCGCTGATGAAGACGCCGCTGCTCTCCAGCGAGTTCATCCAGCGGGTGCAGAACTTCCTGGAGGACGCGCTCACGGAGTCCAGCAGCCTGCACGGCGTGCTGATGGACGTCTTCGGCGTGGGCATCCTGCTCCTGGGCAAGAGCGGCATCGGCAAGAGTGAAATCGCCCTGGACCTGGTGATGCGGGGCCACCGGCTGGTGGCGGACGACATCGTGGACGTCACCCGGCGCAAGGGGGCCGTCTACGGCGCGGGCAATCCGGTCATCAAGCACCACATGGAGATTCGCGGACTGGGCATCATCAACATCAAGGACCTCTTCGGAGTGTCCGCCGTCCGGGAACAGAAGAAGATTGAGCTTGTGATTGAGCTGCAGGAATGGGATCCGCACCAGGAGTACGACCGACTGGGCGTGGAGGACAAGCACCTGCAGATTGTTGGCGTGGACATCCCCCTGTCGGTCGTCCCCGTGCGTCCTGGACGCAACATGGCCACCATCGTGGAGGTGGCCGCGCGCAACCAGCTGTTGAAGCTTCAGGGCCACCATTCGGCGCGAGAGTTCGCCGAACGACTCAATCGAGCCATCGCCCAGGGGGCGATGCGCCGCACCTTGGGAGAAGAGGTCGAGTGACCGCCCCCGCGAAGCAGATCATCGTCATCACCGGCATGTCAGGTTCCGGTAAGTCCACGGCCATCCGCGCGCTGGAGGACGCCGGCTTCTTCTGCATCGACAACCTGCCGGTGCTCCTCCTGCCCAAGCTCACGGAGCTGGCGGGGGGCGGCAACATCGAGCGCATGGCGCTGGTCATCGACGCGCGCGAAGGCGTCTTCCTCAAGGACGCGCCCCGCGTGCTCGCGGACGTGCGCCGCGCGGGCCACCAGGTGGACGTGCTCTTCCTGGACGCCAGCGACGACAGCCTCATGCGCCGCTTCAGCGAGACGCGCCGCCGTCACCCGCTGGCCCCGGACGGCACGGTGGCGGAGGGCATCCACGCGGAGCGCGAGGCGCTGAAGGACCTGCGGGAGATGGCGGACCAGGTCATCGACTCGTCGGCGCTCAACGTGCACGACCTGAAGCGCATGGTGCAGGGGCGCTTCAGCCCGGAGCCCACGACGGGGCCCAGCCTGTCCATCATGTCCTTCGGCTACCGGTACGGGGTGCCGCCGCAGGCGGACCTGGTGTTCGACGTGCGCTTCCTGCCGAACCCGTACTTCGTGCCGGAGCTCAAGGGGCTCACGGGCAAGAACCCGAAGGTGTCCGGGTACGTGCTGGAGCGCGAGGAGACGCAGCAGTTCCTGGAGAAGGTCGTGGACCTCTGCCGGTTCCTGTTCCCCCGCTACCAGAAGGAGGGCAAGGCGTACCTCACGGTGGCGCTGGGGTGCACGGGCGGCAAGCACCGCTCGGTGTCACTGGCGGCGGAGATGGTGCGCCGGCTGTCCGCGGACTACGGCCGCGTGCAGCTGTGGGACCGGGACATCGAGAAGGAGTAGCGCGCTGGAACGTCCTTGCGGACCCCCGGCTTTCAGTGCCGGGGGTCCGTGACGGGCGTGAAGCAGGCGCCGGTGATGCCCTCCTTCTCCAGGGCCTCCTTCACGGCCTCGGAGACGACGAGGGTGACGGGCCAGCCCCAGGGGCGGAACACGCGGGCGCGGCCCACCTGGTCGGGGTCGATGCGCAGGCCTCGGACGGAGCGGTACTGGCCCACGCGCGAGGGGACGCCGTCGCCGGGGCCATAGTGGTGGACCTCCAGGCAGGCGGCTTCGTCCACGCAGCGGATGAGGCGTGTGGCGACGACGAGGAAGTACGGCTCCATCTGTCCCTCGATGTGCACGGGGATGAGCTGCACGTCCTCCGGCGCCAGGCGCGCGAGCACGGCGGCGACGCGCGGGTGCACCACGGGGGTGAGGCTGGCGCCGGCGAGGCTGAAGTCCAGCGGGGCGGCCTTCTGCTCGTTGGAGATGTGGAGGGGGCCGTGCGGGTTCACGGGGCGCCCGGCGGTGAACATCCACATGTCGCCCACCTCCTTGTCCTCCGGGTCCAGCGGGTCGCCGGGTTCCCAGCGGCCGGGGGCGCGGAAGTCGTCGTGCAGGTCGTAGAAGCGCGGGGGGGTGACGCCGGCGCGGCTGGACGTCTTGCGGTTGCTGACATGCGGAGCGGCCCCGTGCGCGACGATGCGGACGGCCGGGCGGCGTGGGCGGCTGGTGCGGACCGGAGGCGAGGACTCCTCCGAGACCGACGCGCGCGAGCGCCGGGGCGTGGCGACGGTGGGGCCGGTACCGTCGGGCAGGCTCTGCCGGTTCGGGGGGCTGCTTTCGGTGGGGCGGAGCCACAGCCGTCGCAGCGCGTTGGTGAGACGCCGGAACATCAAGCGATGTTACCCAAGCGCCTGCTGGAGGGGAGCCCTTCCTGTGGGCTTCCTCGCTCGTTCTCAAGGCAGGCCGGCGGCCGTACCGGTTTTCAACGAGGAGGAGGCTTCCCGGGGGCCGTTTCCAGCGTGGCTGGGCCGCGAGGGGCCATGCCATGGTCCGCGCCATGACGACTCCGAGCCCGAAGTCCGAAGCCCCCGCCACGCCGGAAGCCGTGTTCTCCAGCCTGCTCCAGGAACTGGGGGAAGCGGGCCGGGCCCCCACCGGAGCGGCCGCGTCGCCGAGGACGCCGGAGGCATTGGCGGCGGCCCTCTTCGACGTCGCGGGCAGGACGGGCGCGGCGATGTTCTCCGTCTGGGCGGCGGACGACACGGACAGCGTCTCGGAGGAGGACGACGGCGACGGCGACGAAGCCCGAGCGGAGACGGGCGGCCGGGTGATCAACGCGGGCATCACGCTGTTCTTCATCGCGAAGGACACGCCGGGCACGGTGGGCTTGCTGGGCGCGGAGCGGGTGCCCGTGCGTCAGCCCATGGCGTATGAGCTGTATCGGCCGTTGGGGAAGGCGCTGACGGCGCACGCGAAGCGGGGTGCGGATCCGGTGCTGCCCGACCGGGGTCACGTGTCCTTCCCGGCGGGCGCGGCGGATCCGGACATCGAGTTCCGAGTGTCGTTCCGCGAAGACGAACTGGGCACCTGGACCACGGTGTTGGCAAGGGACCGGGAGACGCGCCAGGCGTACCCGAGCATCGCCAGCCTCCCGCTCTCCGCCGAAGCGGCGGAGTTCCTCAAGGGGCTCTTCAACCGCCTGGACAAGACGCTGTTCAACGGCCAGTTGGTGCTGCTCACGGGAGCATCCAACACGGGCCGCAGCACGACCCTGCGGGCGGTGATGGATGCGCTGCCCGACAACGTGCACGCGCTCGCGGCCGTGGAGGATCCGAAGGGAGGGCCGGGAGGCGCCATCGGCGTCGTGAAGGTGAGCGCTGAGTTGAAGCTGGTGCAGGCGCTGCGTTCATTCCTGCGGCAGGACCCGGACCTCCTCTTCGCGGACGAGGTGCGCACGCTGGAGGACATGCAGATGCTCTGCACCGCGGCGCAGACGGGACACGCCACGATCGCCGTCCTGGAGGCGAAGACCCCCGAGGAGGGCTACGCGTGGCTGACGGAAGCCATGCCGGGGATTCCCACCCCTGCGCTCATCGTGCATCACACGCGTGACGCGGCAGGCGCCCTCGCGATGACGCTCCACGAGGCGAAGCCCACGGAGGACGGCAACAGGCTGCACGTCGTCCCGTGGGCGCCGCGCGGGTGAGGCGGGTTGGGACCGGCGCCACGGTGACGAACAGGCGAAAAATCGCCTCGTGACTCGCGCTGCCGCGAACATCCGGTGTAGCGGTCCCTCGTGCTGGTGCGCTTCGAGGTCAGGATGCCACCACAATGCCGAGAGCGGGCTAGCGGTGCCGGATCATTGCAAAGCCTCGTCAGGCGGGGCGTAAACACGGCGACGGCCCTACGCACGCGAAGTTTCCATCTGTCCACCTGTAAGGCCTGCCTCAGAGCGCCAAGAGGCTGAGTTCGCTCCATCGGAGCGCTGTGACAGGGTCCCCGCCATCTGATGCGTCCTGCGCGGCGGACTCGGGTCCCGCTCTGGAGACCCTGCGCGACGCCGTCAGTCAGAAGCGGCTGCCACTTCCGCTCTGGACACGAAATTGCAGTCGCCTTCGGAGTCATGGGTGCCCCTTTAGGAAGTGAAGGGGGCAGCGCCATGTCCATGCACTCGGGAATCGAATTGTCCCGGCTCGCGAAGGCCGTTCTGAACTCTATGCATACATTGATTCCGTGGGGGCTGTTCCGGGCTGTCGTGGCAGGCACATCTGCGCGGTTGCTATTGATCTCCCTGGCGCTCTGGGCTGCCGCCAGCGATGCCAACACTCCATCCAATCAGGTGGACCCCTCTGCCACTTGTGAGACCTGCTGCCAGCATCCCCCATGCTCGACGCCCCCC